>ONJN01000078.1 GCA_900318155.1 uncultured Eubacteriales bacterium | reverse complement strand
CGGATAGTATCTCTGCGATTATCCTTCTTATAGATTGCGATGAGATTGATTTCATCATAATTAAGAGTCATGATCAAAAGTCCTTTCCTTTGGTTTTGTAGGGTTTGCTCCTTCGGCCACCTTTGCCTTTGCTTCCTCAAGCTTTTTATAAAGGGACTCCTTTTTCTTCGGCTTAGGCTTCTCCTCGGGAACAGGTTCATCTTTTTTACCGTTGTTTATAATCCCGTCAATCATACCGAGATCGTCTTCAACGCTCTGTTCAGCGTTCTTCAGATAATTTTGCGGCTCGATAAATTTGGGAATATCAGTGAAGCCTACGCTGTCAACGTAATGAAATGATAGCTCACCGTTCTGCCGGATTGCAAGGATGTCGCTGACCGAAACAGATCGAGAATGATAATCTTCAGGTTTCTGAAAATTGAATTTCTCGTAAATACATTCAAGTCTGTCTTCTGTTGAGAAGTTATAATCCGGTTCTTTTCCTTTTTCCTTGGCAGTTTTATCTGCAGATTCTGTCAAAGCATAATTGATGCCCATCATATCATCGCTGAAACGGAAAGAATACCTTGACGAATCAACGGGAATATTTTTTGAATCCAGATACTGTGAATTCATAAACACTATTTCATCATTTGAAGATACGGATTTCAGCTGATAAATGGCAAATCCGTCTTTATTGCTCTGAAGAAAAGCTTTTTCCTTTTCGTTCAGTTCCTGCTGAGATTCGTACCTGTAAGCAATTCTGTTCCAGGTTTCTTTCTCCACTCCTAAGTAGCCATAGTGCATAAGGATTTCCTGTTCATCATTCGCCGCGGCTTCAGTTCCGTCATCATAGAGAAGATAAACATCGCAGTAGTTCTGCATAAGATCAACAGCGACCTCTTTGGTAATCGGATACATACCGTCATCGGTGTAGCCAAATTTATCAAGAGTCTCCTGCGTAAGTTCCGGACACGGAGGTTTAATTTTATCCTCTTCAATAAATCTCGGACCGTTTTCCGCAACAGCTCCTTCAATTGAATTTGCTTTCTCAATTGCTTCAACAATTGATTCATCGACGATTGATATGTCGTCGGTTTCCATTTTGAAATCCTCAGCTATCTGAGCTGCTAATTCAAACATAGTTGCCGATGCGTGGCTGTCATTTTCATCAAAGTCGGAAAATCCTCCGTCCATAAGCTTGTAATTATCCTGACGGAAAAAACTGAAATCACAATTCATTCCGTCATCCATACGCTGAATCTGAAGATATGCTTTATCTCCGATTTTGTATGTAACATCGGTGAAATTGAATTTTTCATAATCTCTCATTTCCATAAGCAGAAGATCAACTGTGTTTTTATCAGCTTCGTTTGCTTTCTTATCAAACGGATACTCTTCCTGCCGGGTAATAGTGAGTTTGAGAATATTTTCTATCGGCGCGGTGTCGCCTTTTTCGAGATAGCCTTTAATCATTGATTTTAACTGCTCGGGTGATTCAATATCTTTATCTGCATTTCCGGCATTAATGATATAGTCGGCAATCTTATCGGTCAGAGAATCAATCGAAGTAATATCTCTTTCAGCAAGGATTTCTCTGTACTTGTTCTCTATGGAAGAAATAAGGACGGAGGATGCTTCATTAATGGTATCGAGAGACTCTCTCAATTCCTTTACTTCCTTGTCCTTGCTCCAGGCGGCCAGATATCCGAAACTGTTTTCGTCGGTGTCAATTCCGAAATATTTGCAAACGGCATATGCGACTGATTCGGCTTCTATTTCTTCGCTCTCTCGGGATTTCTTCTCATCAGTTGTCTCAGGATTATGAAGAAGCGAGTGGGCTGTTTCGTGAACCATTGCGCAGAGAGTCTGGGGTTCGCTCATTCCCTCGCGGATAGTGATTGATTGCTCTTTGAAACTGAAAAATCCGTCCAGATTATCCCGCAGTTCCTCAAACTTAATCGGAACGGGAGCACTTCTCTGAATGGCTTCCTTCATGTATTCATAGTTTTCAACTTTACCCTGAAGGGTTTGCGCAAGCTGAGGCAAGGGTTTTCCTTTTGTCTGACTGATATCAAAAACAGTAACCGCTTTGAAGGCCGGCATCGTTATTTCCTTCTGGTACATAACGGGATTTCCGTCTTTATCTGTTACCGGTTCCTTTGTATCGGGATCAATTTTCTGAACATCAATCTTTTTCTTGTAAGGAGACGGGGCGATAATCTTGATTCCCTTCTCACCTTTGGAGACATGGCGGTCGAATTTCTCGCTCCACGCTTTAAATGATGCAACCTTTGTCGCATTGGGATTTTGCATATAGATCAGCATACAGTTGTTGGTGCTGTAGTTATGAAATCTGGACATTACAGAAAGATAGTTTTTATAGTTCTCGCTTTCAAAAACATCTTTGATTCCCTGCTCGATTTTTGAAGTAATTTCATCGAGCTTTTCCTTGTTTGAAGGATAAGGCTGTCCTGTTTCGGGGTTTATTCGTTTGTTTTCATCGGGCATATAACTCCTCCTCTGTTTCGTTTTCTTATCATCACATTGCCGAAGTGCTTGTAGTATTCGCTACTGTTCTGCCTTGAATAAATCGCTTTCAGCTCAAAAGGAGCGAAGATTTCCGAAAACTCTCTGTCGGGATAGCAAAGAAGCAGATTCTCGAATGCATTCCAGTCAACCTTGCCGTCCTGATTTACTATACTTTTCCGCATCATACTCTCTCCTTGAAAAACCTGTGTCCGCCAATCTCCATAACGAATATCTGACTTTCATGCCAGGCCGAATAAGTAAGGGACGGAGCATAGAAAAACAAAATCGGCTCGTCTGTAACTGACAAGCCGTTGTAGAGAACATCATATACAATTGTTCTGACATTTCTGTCTGGAGTTTTTCCTTTTGCATATCCGTACTTATTGTGTATTGTATACGCGTCTGCGTTCTCTTTCTTCATAGCGTTCAGATAACACTGAGTTACTGCAATTATTCCTTCGTATGGTTCGGCTCCAGCCTCAGCCATTACGATAGTGCAGATGAACTCATATTCATCCTCGCTTATACTTCCGTCATATTGTTTGGCAGAATATGTTACTGAGGGTTTTTCAGTTGTAGCTATTGATTCAGATGTTTCAGGCTCAATCGATTCATACGCTTCGGATTCAGCAGTGATTGTTCCGGCTGTTTCGGAAACGCTTTCGGTTTCAGTCTCCGAAACGGATTCATAGAAATCGTTTTCTTCACGGATAGTGCGAACTGTTGCGCTTTTTGAATCAGTTGCCGCAACAGAATTGATGTTGGTTCTTGTCCGTCTCGCTCCTACAAAAGCGGCACCGGCAAGAGTTGCTGCGACAGTGATGATAATGAATATTGTTTTAAAAAGTTTCATAATGACCTCGTCTTATTAATTTCCGACTGTCACGGTAAGGCCCGTCGGTGGACCCTGTATGGTTTTCACATCACAGACAGTTTTATGACCTGACGGTCAAAGGTTTATACCTGTATTCTGTAGCTGCTTCTCGTTCCGTCATCGTCAAGAATCAACGTTCCCGAATAATGCTTACCGGATTTAAGGGAAAGAATATCGGGAATTTTAACTCTGTACGGACTGTTTATAAGCGCAACTGCAGTCGCTCTGTCAAGGTTTATATGCCTTGCGGTAAGGAATTTGTTGTCCTTCCAAAGACCGAAACCGCAGTCTATTCCTTCGCAGAAATATCCTTTGATTCTGCCGTCTCTGTATCTCTGTTCGGTTACATCCTTGCCGCAGCGCGGACATTTGCCGATTGTTTCTCTGTTTGACGGGAACAGCTTATCGGCATTTTCAACCGGCTTATAATCTCTTACGGTATTTACAACCATGTTTGTAATACCTTCCATAAAGTCGGTCGAAGCCATTTCTCCCTTTTCAACTTTCTTAAGAGAGTTTTCCCATTCAGCGGTAAGCAACGGCGATTTCAAATCATCAGGCAGAACCTCAACAAGGTTTTTACCGACATTCTGAATAACAAGCTTTCCCTTATCCCTTTTGACATAACCGGAAGTAATGAGACTCTCGATTATTTCCGCTCTGGTAGCAGGTGTTCCGAGTCCTTTTCTTTCGGCATCATCGGGCATATCCTTAGCGCCCGCTTTTTCCATATCGGCGAGGAGCGTGTCCTCGGTATACTGCGCCTTTGGCTTTGTTTTACCTTCCTTGACTGATACTTCGTTCACATAGTAGGTTTCGTCTTCTTTCAGTCCGGCGGGAAGATTAACGGGATCGTCCTCTTTTTTGCTGATATATATGCGCCAGCCCCACTCAATGATACGGATATAGTTTGCGGTGAACTCATATCCTCCGCAAAGAAGTTTGGCTTTGCAAGATTCATATTCATATGCGGGCGACGTTGCGATAAGAACGCTTCTTTCTATCAGCTTGAGGATGTTAAACTCCTCATCGGAAAGCGAAGTAAGGTCATAAGTTTCAACCTCTCTTGTAGGAAGAAGAGCGTGGTGATCTTTTACCATTTCGTTGTTTATAAGCCTGTCTTCAAAGCCTGTGCTGAAGACATTATCAAGCATATGGCCGCACATTCTGACTGTTTCAACAAGCTTATCCTTCATGTCTGCCGTAACATAACGGGAATCGGTTCTGGGATAAGTAATGAGTTTCTTTTCATAAAGTGACTGAGCAATCTCCAGCGTTGCCTTAGCCGAGTAACCAAGCCCCTTATTTGCGTCCCTCTGTAATGCCGTGAGGTCATACAGAAGAGGCGCAGGCTCTTTTTTGACTTTTGTCTCAATCTTATTGCAAACCGCACTCTTGTTAAAGCAGTCTCTCATTATCTCTTCCGCTTTTTCCTTGCTGTCAAACTTGTCGGTAGTCGCCGTGAAGTTATCGCACCGAAGTTCCGTCCTGTAGAAGCTCTCCGGAACAAATCCCTCTATCTCTCTCTGCCTTTCCGCAAGCATTGAAAGAACGGGAGATTTAACTCTCCCGACATTCAGCGTTCTGTGATAGGTCAGAGATATTTTTCTTGAAAGATTGATTCCTACAAGCCAGTCGGCTTTTGCTCTGCAGAAAGCAGACTCATAAAGATTATCGTATTCCGTTCCGGATTTAAGGTTTTCAAAACCCTCGCGGATTGCCTTGTCTTCCATAGATGAAAGCCAGAGTCTCTTCATAAGCTTTCTGCATCCTGCCATATAGTAGATAATACGGAAGATGAGTTCGCCTTCTCTTCCGGCGTCGCAGGCGTTGATTACTTCGGTAACATCGTTTCTGCTCATCAATTCTTTGAGAATGTCAAACTGCTGTTTGCATCCTTCGCTGAGTTTATGCTCAAACTTTTCCGGAATAATGGGAAGATCTTCCTCTTTCCATTTAGTGTATTTGGGATCGTAAGCAGAAGCGTCTTTCAGGCCGAAAAGATGTCCTCTTGCCCAGGAAACGATATATCCGTTTCCTTCCATGTATCCGTTTTCACGGTTATTGGCTCCGATGACTCTTGCGATATCCATACCGACGGATCTTTTTTCGGCGATTATCACTTTATATCCCATTCGTCATCCTCCGAATCAACATTGATTTCATAAACATCAAGGTTCCTGAGATCGTCGTAATAATCGTCATCAAGTTCGTCATCATCAAAGTCGGGAACTTCAGGTTCTTTAGGCTTTTTGAAGATATCTCTGAGACGCAGAACAATGTCAACGCTGCAGGTGATTATTACGGCAACAGCAATAATGTTATCAACTGTTTTCAGATCAAGATTTTTCATCGTCACTTTCCTCGCTTTCAAAATAGTCTTCTTCGGACGGCGTCTGATAGCCGATATCCTGCGGCTCGTCATCATCGTCTTCGCTTTCATTCTTTTCCTTCGGCTCCGCTTTTCTTACCTTGAACCAGTAAAAAGCAAAGCCTCCTGCGCCGGCGACAAGCACAAACAGAAGCAACGGACCGCTGCTTGATTTCTTGTCTTCCTTCTTATCCTTTTCTTCCGCAGATTCTGTTGATTCCTCTTCGGTAGGCTTTTCCGTAGTGGTAACAGTCACTTCTTCGTCATTAATCAGAGCCATAAGGTCTGCTTCGTCAACGAGATTGAGAAGATAAACATTGTCTGTGTTACCGTCACGGTCCACAACGATATAGAAGGTGTTGCCGGATTTTGTGGTTACCGTAAGAAACTGCTTCTGAGCAATTTCATCGGCAGCCGTCTTTTCCTCAAAATCATCGATTAGAGTAAGATTCCCGTCGGGAGTAAGTTCATAGGTGTTTTCCCTCGCGCTTTCGGGAATGGAAACGCTTTCGGTCGAAACGCTTACGCTCTCTATATATTCGGGAATCTTCGTTCTTCCGCTTTCATCCGAAGCATAGTAGTCCGTCGCGAATGACGGAACCGAAAACGCCGCCATTATTGCAATGACGGCGAATAAACTGATTATTCTATTTTTCATTCGTCTTTTCCTTTCTTCTTATAATTCTGAAGAAATTCAGCGAGCTGTTCGGGTGTCATATTATATATTTCCAAAATCTTTCCGCATTCACTGTTGGTTATGGAAATTAACTGTGCCTCAATCTCGCTTAATCTGTTCTTTGCTTTCTTAATACGCTCCTCGTAGGTCGCTATTTTTGCGGTGAGAGCTTCCTTTTCATCGAGAAGCCTGTCTTTTTTCGGGGTCATAAAATTCCTCCGTTTCGTTAAAATAAATCTTCGCGATTTCCTTTTGTCTCATTGTAAATCGCATACATTTCCTGCTGCTCGGCGGTAAGGAGCGAAGAAGCGGCGGCATCTATTCCATAGTTGTTAAGAGTTACATAACAAATATAGTAATCGTAAGGTACTCTGACTCTGTAGGAAACAAGAACCGAATACGGATTTCCGTCTGCATCATAAAAGGTCTCATACGAATATCTCGTCTCATATCTGTATCGGGTTTCCCTCACTACTCTCTGGGAAAGAGAATACTGTTTGTTATAAACATTTCTCATAACTCCCTGAACCTGATTAGCCTGGTAAGCATCTCCTTCCTCTGCCGTCAGCAGAGAAGTCAATTCATACGGATCGTGACCTATCGGATCAAGAGAATAATGATATTCGTCATAGCTGTGAGTTGATTCATAATTTGAAATTGTGCTCTGCAGCTGTGTTTCGAGACTTGTGTAATAGTCGTCCGCGGCAATCATTTCCGAATCCTCGCTTGGATAAGTGGTCGCGCTGATTGCACCGCCGCCGCTTGAAACAAGAGCGCCGCCGGATGAGCCGAGCATACTCATACCGATAATCAGAGCAAGAACAATTCCGCCGCCGACAAGAAGAATAACCTTATTGTCCTTTAATGCTTCGACTGCTTTATGACCTATCTTTTCGGTAGTGTCCTTGGCTTTGCTTTTAACAGTCTCTGCAGCTGATGAAGCTGTCGCGTTCGCGGCAGAAGAAGTGCCGTGCTTTGCAGCGTAATATTCCTTCTTTATTTCCTGCTTCTGTTTCCAGCGGGAATAAGGATTTGATTTGCCTTCGG
>ONJN01000193.1 GCA_900318155.1 uncultured Eubacteriales bacterium | reverse complement strand
GATGCAGTGGGACGCCGTCAAGGAGATCGACTGGTTTGTCGACGCCTTCTGCCGCCCGAAGTACGGGGCGACGATCTACCGGCTGAGAGACGATATCATTCTGGCGGATTGACCGCCGGACAACGAAAACGGGGCTGTTGCACTAAGAAAAGTGCAGCAGCCCCGTTTCATAGGCGGTTAAGCAGCAAAGCATCCCCGAAACGAGCAGATTTCTGAATTTTTGGAGTCACAAATAAGACTGTCACGTTTTTTAGTCTGACTATCAAGCAGTGAAAAAGTCAGAATGATTCAGTTTTCTGAAACCTATGCTGAATCAGGATAGAACAACATGGTTTTCAGCCTGCCGGATTGGTTCTTTGGCATGCAGTTTTTCTATCCGCGTATAATCCGGCCTGCGCTTTCCGCCCAGGAGCCACATGAACCGGGTATCCGTCCGGCATGCCTTCTCTATTTTGCGCGTGGAATACTTTCCCTCCAGGTGTCCCAGGACCACCAGCAGGAACATCTGCTTCGGTGCGTCTTCCCGCGGGTTTTCTCGCTCATATACCCCAGACAGCTTTGATTTCCTGGCTCACCATCTTCCGAAATGGTGTTTCAACTTGCCATGACTCGTTGCTCAAAAAAACCCGGGATTTTCAGGAAGACTCAAAAATCTGCCTTCTCCATTGAAAATGATGTCTGACGTGTGGTAATATAAATATTAGAATATTAGCTTTTGAGCACTTGACGAATATAAGGAGAAAGAAGAATGAAAAAGTTCTGGACCTGCATATTGGTTATAATATTGATGTTACTTGTATTCAGATGCACAATGGCAGAGGTTTCGGGGATATGCGGTGACAACCTGGAATGGACTCTTACGGATGATGATGTGTTGACGATCTCTGGAACAGGTAAAATGAAAGACTATAGTTCTGTTTCTTCAGCCGGAAATCAAATCACTACTGCACCATGGAAATCTAGACCCAAAAAGGTTGTGATCGAAGACGGAGTGACAAGCATAGGAAGCCATGCTTTCTATTACTGTAAAAATCTGACAAGCGTTACGATCCCGAACAGCGTGACAAGCTTCGAAATGTATGCTTTCTATGGGTGCAGTAGTTTAATGAGTGTGACAATCCCAGATAGTATTACAAGCATTAACTATGGGGCTTTCGAATTATGCAGCAGTTTGACAAGTATCTCGATTCCTGTTGGTGTTACCCGCATTTGTACTGCTACATTCAACGGCTGCAGTGGCTTGACCAGCATCACAATTCCAGACAGTGTAACTATCATTGATAGTAATGCTTTCCAAGGATGCAGATCATTGACTAGTATCACGATTCCGAACGGTGTAGCCAGCATTGGTAAACGTGCTTTCAATAACTGCTTCGGCTTAACCTACATCACAATCCCGAACAGCGTGATAGACATTGCTGTTGAATCCTTTCTTAACTGTAGAAGTTTAAAAAGTATCTCGATTCCGGACAGCATGTCAATCATTAGAAAAGATGTCTTCAACGGATGTAGCAGTTTGTCCAGTGTCACAATCCCGGTAAGTGTGACGAGCATTGGAGATGGTGCTTTCTGGAACTGCAGCAGTTTGAGCGATGTTTACTATGGAGGTAGTGAGCAAAATTGGTTGAACATGAATATTGGATGGAAAAATAACCGTTTAGCCTCCGCAACTATACATTACAATGCTCATGATCACATATGGAGTGATCCGATTTATACCTGGTCCACTGATTATTCATCAGTTACCGCATCGCGAACATGTTATAATAATCCTAATCATATAGAAACAGAAACGGTAAAAGTCAGTACTCAATATATCCAACCGACCTGCACTCAAAAAGGTAAAAAGATGTATACATCTGATCCTTTTGAAAATACAGCTTTTTCTGTACAGAATTTAGAGATAACCATAGATGAATTGGGGCATGACTGGGCTGATCTTATTTTTTCTCTGGGCAGCGATGGAAGACTAACCGCTTCCCGCGTGTGCCAGAGAGATCATAATCACACTGAAAGCCGGATTATCACGTCCATCCTGTTTCTCCCCACAGGAACACTGGTTATTGAAGACGAAGCCTTCGCGGGCGGTACCTTTGAGGCTGTGATCGTCCCCGCCGGCTGCGAGACTATCTACAGCGGGGCGTTTGCCGGATGTGAAAACCTACTTTATGTAAAAATCCCCGCCAGCGTCACGCTGATCATGCCGGATGCCTTTGAAGGATGCCCGAACGTGTTAATCGACCGAAGCAGAGAATAACGGTCATGCGGAACCGGTGGGTATTGTGATCAATGCTGAACACAAATAAAACAGGCACACCGGTATGACACTTGTGGGAATATGCTATAATAATGGTACAGGAGTTAACAAGAATACAAAAAAAGCAAAAGAATGGGTGCAAATAGCGGCTGATATGGGCAACACTGATGCACAGCAGTATTTGAACGACCTGAAATAAGCGTAAAACGCCTGATCCTGCTTCGCAAAATCAGGGCTGACCCGTTTTATGACCTGGGCTGAACGTACTTTTTCCTTTTCAAAGAGAGGGGTTTGTGGCAAAATGCGGATGACGGGTAAAACCTGAACCACCAGCAAAGACAGTTGTCGGAAGGGAGGAATCTGCATTGTCTACAGCACCAGTATCCATTCCGAAAATTTGGGACCG
>ONJN01000235.1 GCA_900318155.1 uncultured Eubacteriales bacterium | reverse complement strand
GCGAAGGGATCAAACGCGTCGTGAAAGCCCCCTGCAGCGGTGTGTTTTCACCCGTAGCACAAATCGGTGATTACGTAAAAGAAGGGGACCTTATCGCAAAAATTGGAGACACCGAAATCAGAGCACAGCTTGAGGGAACCATACGCGGAATCATTTATCCGGGTATTACTGTATGGGAGAAGCTGAAAATTATGGATATCGATCCTCGCGGGAAGCGTGAACACTGCTTTACCGTATCGGACAAGGCAACAGCCCTGGGTGGAGGGGTCTTAGAAGCGATCCTGACAAAATTTTGAGCTTTGGGTTTATAATTAGCCAATATATTTTCGGAGAATCCAATATGAAATTGCTTTTGGCTGAAGATGAAACTGCTCTGTCGGACGCAGTAGTTGATATTCTGACTTACCATAAATATATCGTTGATGCTGTGTATAACGGTGAAGATGCCTATGATTACGCAATGTTCGGCGACTATGACGGCGTCATTCTGGATATCATGATGCCGAAAAAAAACGGGCTGGATGTGCTGAAAGAGCTGCGGCAGAACGGATATAAAAAACCGATCCTGCTGCTGACAGCAAAAACACAGGTGGAAGACCGAATCAGGGGGCTGGATGCCGGAGCGGATGACTATCTGCCGAAACCTTTTGACATGGGAGAACTTCTTGCCAGGATCCGAGCCATGCTTCGGCGCGGTGAAGAATTCAAACCGAATCTGCTGACTTATGAAGATTTGTCGCTCAATGTAGAAGATGGGACACTTTCCTGCGGTGATCAGTCCGTCGTTCTGCCAAAACAGGAATACCGGCTGATGGAGCAGCTGATGCGCAACAACACTTTCTTCATGGGTACGGAAGACCTGCTCGAAAAGGCCTGGGGATTCAATTCCGGTACAGACATCAACAGCGTGTGGCTTTATATCTCGTACCTGCGGAAACGCCTTGCCGGCATCGGATCCTCAGTAGAGATCGTTTCCAGACGGAATTTCGGCTACAAGCTGGAAAAAGGAAGCTGATGAAAACGCTTCGATGGAAATTCATCCTTTTTGCAATGGCAGCTGTGAGCATTCTGCTGCTCCTTCTTATCATTTCTCTGAACGGACTGAACTGGTACTTCACAAAAACCCGTGATGAGATCATGATGAATATGCTGGTCCAGTCAGAGGGAAAATTTATGTTCATGGATTTCCATATGAAGCCACAGAACAGGGGACCTTTCCAACTGACACAAATTACAATGGATCAGATGCGCTCGGTCCGTTTCTTTATTGCAGAAGTTGATGGATCCGGTGATATCGATTATGTGAATATCGATGAAATTTTTTCGGTCACGGAAGAACAAGCCAGAATCTATGCGGAAAAAATTTACAAAAGCGGAAGTACGGCAGGTCTGATCGATAACTTCCGATACGCTGTAAAAAGAACCGATGACGATACCCTGATTTTTTTTATGGATACCACCCGGCAAAAAGAGAATTTCCTCCTGATCCTTTGGGTATCGGTAGCTATTGCAGCAGTCTGCTGGCTCATCGTTCTCGTTTCCGTTTATCTGATATCCGGCAAAGTCGTCCGTCCGATCATCGCCGGAATGGAAAAACAGAAGCGGTTCATCACGGATGCAGGGCATGAACTGAAAACTCCGCTGGCCATTATTCAATCCAATAATGACGCAAACATACTGATCAATGGTGAAAACAAGTATAGCCGGAACATCCGGTCACAGGTCCGCCGGCTCAGCGACCTCACGTCCAATCTGCTGATGCTGGCCAAACTGGATGAAGAAGTCAAAATACCGCTCGGACCTGTGAATATCAGCGATCTTGCCAGTGAGATCCTGCCCGCATATCAGGATACAGCCGAATCCATGGGGTTCACGCTGACTTCTGCCATTGAAAAAGAAATTACTGCAAATTCCAACAGGGAATCCCTGACAAAGCTTATGACGATCCTGCTGGACAACGCGCTCAAATATACAACAAAAAATGGCATGATCCGGTTTGAACTGAAAAAAATGTCCGGCTGGATCCTGATCACGGAAGAAAACTCCTGCGAACCGGGATCAACAGGAAACCCGGAGCAACTGTTTGAACGGTTTTATCGCGGAGATTCAGCCCGTACGCAGCAGAATGAAAAAAGCGGTTACGGAATTGGGCTTTCCATTGCGAAAATGATCTGCGAAAACATGGGCGGATCATTAAACGCAGAGTATCCGGAACATGGCCTGATCCGCTTTACGGCAAAACTGAAAGCATGATCTGTGCGAACTTCAGATCGTCGAACCGCGCAGTTTTATCATCCAACACCTGATAAAAAAAACTGCCCCGAAGGGCAGCTTTTTTTTTATTCTACTTGATATGAACCTGATTACAGGCTTCGGCAGAAATCATCCAGCGCATACTTATAATTACCAACACAGACGACATGATGATTCGCGATCGGATCAGTCAGGAAATAGTCATAATGATCCAGCGAGACCCTGATCTGCGTTCTGCAGAGGTTCGGATCCCTGCGGTTTTCCAGGATCGTTCCTTCAGCTGCAAAATAACGTGACAAATCATTGGAAATCTTGAAAATCGTAAACCCTTCTTCCGGAATAGACCCTGCGATCGCGACGCCGATGCCGGATTCATAATGAGTCGTCAGGCTCATTTCATAGGGCATATTGACGGGCAGCGTACAGTGTGCAAAGATCATTTCATTCTTTGCCGTGTCGATCCTGTTCAGGTTGCACATAAAAATCGGTTTCTGTGAGATCTCCCCGAGGATCATCATGGAAACGAGGGATGGCATGTCACCCTCACAGCCGGCGTAAATTCCTTCCGCGTTCAGGATCGCCAGAGCCAGACACCCGGTAGTATG
>ONJN01000048.1 GCA_900318155.1 uncultured Eubacteriales bacterium | reverse complement strand
TCCAAAGCCTGCGAAGAAATATCCAGCCAGCTTCTTGTCCTTACGTCCTGCCATAGAGAAATCGGGCTGGGTAAAGTCCATGAAAGAATAGGTACGATCTAGGAAGGCCTTGAGCTGGGCGGGGAACTGATCCCAGTGTACCGGAGCGAGGATAAGCATTGCGTCACAGGAATCGATCTCCGGGATCAATGCCGTGAAATCATCCATCTGGATGCAGTTCGGTGTGTGCTGGCGCTTACATGTATCACAGGCAAGACATGCCCGGACGTCTTTTTCGCCGATGTTAAAAGTTACAACTTCAGCCTTGCCGGAAAGCTCCCCCGCAATGCGGGACTCCAGTGTATAGGAATTGCCTTTCCTTCTATTGCTGCCGTTGACGATCAGTATTTTCTTCATGATAGTATCTTCTCTCATTCAGATTCATTCTGTACCGCCTGCTTTGTATCTTCCACGATATCAGCAATCGTCGTTTGCTGGAGCTTTTCTTCCATAGCTCTCTGTACATCTACAAGACGTTGATCGAGAACTTTGTGAATGTTTCTCCCTACAGGGCAATCCGGATTCGGCTGTTCATGAAAATGGAAGAGGCCTTCTTCCGCATTCACGCTTCCAACAGCTTTATAGACATCATAAAGTGTAATCTCGTCAAGCTTTTTTGTGAGGTCAGCGCCGCTGCTGCCGCGCTGAGTCTGAACGATACCGGCTTCCCGTAACTGCGATATGACATTGCGGACAATGACCGGATTTACTCCAAGGCTCCCGGCAAGAAACTTACTGTTCACCCTGTCCATCTTCTTGAAATAGTCAATGGCGGTGATGATGTGCACACCTATTGTAAATTTGCTTCCGATCTGCATGATTCACCTCCGCAAGTCGTTTTATCAGCTGATAGTTGTAATGTATCATATTACAACTTAGTTGTCAATATCAGAATTACATCTTCTTTTTTATTTCCATATTCAAAATCCATACGCCATCACCCGTTTTTTTGCCTTGCAGGATGGACATATTTCTCGCTAGATTCCGAATGTCTGAAGCCCTTCCCGATCCTTTGTCTTCTGCTGTAAAGCCTTGAACAATAATCCAGTTCGTGCTTCCGGCTGATTCTTCGTTACGGGGAGCTGAAACTGTAATCTTGGAAAGACCACACATAAGATGCTGAGTAATCAGCTGGAATCTGACGATCTCAGAATGTTAGCCTCATCTGGTTCCAGATCACACCGCCATGCGCTGACTTTTCTGTAAGTCCCTCATTCACAAAGCCGAATTTTGAATAGTAATTGATCAATTTGTCTTTGCAAGTCAGCACCAGTCCGGCCCGCCCCTGTGCCTTCGCGTCATCTATGGCTCTTCGGATTAATTGTCCGGCATAACCGTGTTTCCGATACGCAGGGATCGTATTGACGCCAAAGATCATCTGCCATCTTCCTGCTTCATTGTGGAGCGAAGCATCGGCATACATCTCATCTGTAAGATCAGGAGTATCCGTAACGAGTCCGTCCACAAAAGCGATCAGCTCATCTTCATTGAACATGAGCCAAAAGTGGTTAGCGTAATGCTCCAGCCTATCTTTGAACTCGTCGCCGGTCGCAGCTTCAGCAGCAGGAAAACATTCCGCTTCCACAGCAGTGATCGCATCCAGATCTTCTATAGTTGCTGTTCTAATAAACATTTCCATCCTCCACGCTTAAATCCCAGGTTTCTTCATAATAACTATACTTAATAAAAATGGGAATCTATCTGTCTGATACGATTAGTTGCAGTACATCCGGTCTTGCGTAGTGTCCGACTGCGTCATGTTCCATTTTACATGCTGCCGGCAGATCCATATCCAGTTCCGCATATATCACAGTTTCTTCATCCCATATCGGCTCGGTGACATAGTGTCCGTATGGGTCTATTATGCAGCTGCCTCCCCTGCAGATTATTTCAGGTAAAACATCTATCTCGGCTAAGCCGTTCAGATTCGAAGGATACGATTCCTTTCTTATTACCATGTCGGCATTTATGAAATAACATTTGCCTTCAATCGCTATGTGTTGTATTGTCGCCTGCCATTCGGGATTATCGTTCGTGTTAGGCGAAATGTAAATCGTTATTCCCTTCTGATACAGAGCGACTCTGGCAAGCGGCATATAACTTTCCCAGCAGATAAGACTTCCAATCGGTCCCCATGGTGTTTCCGTAATCGGGAAATAGTGTTTATCAGCATCTCCCCACACAAGCCTTTCTGAGCCTGTAGGTTTTAGTTTGCGATGAATTTTAAAAGATCCGTCCGGCTCAAATATTGCATTACTGTTATATAAGGTGCCGCCAACTGCGTCCCTTTCTGAAAAGCCGATGCTGATATAGGTTCCGGTCTTTTTCGCCGCATCGGATAGCTGATGGAATTCCTCCATTCCTACTACAACAGAAGCATCATAATACCTCTTCCAGTCCGCTCTTCCGGGTTCCGTCCTTTTACCTATACTGAATCCAAAATTCATACCGACGGGATATCCCGGGATAAACAATTCGGGAAAAACAATTAGTTCAGCCCCCTTGCCCGCAGTCTCTTCAATATATCCAAGCGCTTTATCAAGGCTGGACTTCTTATCAAACAATACCGGCTCAGCTTGAACCAGTGCTATGCGACATTTGTGTTTTTCCAAATCTTTCATATTTCACTTATCTCCTTGCTAAATCCCGATTTATAATCAACCTAAAACTGCATTTTTCCGTATCTCCAGGTCTTATGATATTCGCGTGTTCCGGACATCAGACAAAGATCATCAACAGGATATCGGAAATCAGATGCCCTCCTCTCGCAATCTTTTGAACCATGCTTCCGCTCTGACCCGTGCATTCTCACGTATATTCAGAAAGAAAAATGAGTAATCACACGCTATTTCGAACGTTGATTTTCCCACATTCAATCTCCATAAGTTACGGCTTCCGCAGTCGGCGGCTTGCCGATCGTTCCTCGCGGGCCGCCTTTGCATGATTTTATCGTCGCATTATCGTTGCAATAATTTATGAGAGTACAACAAGAACTCCCCACTGTCGTAGTAATAGTAAGGAGCTTTGGTCAATCTTTTTTTCTCTGCTTAACTTCAGCTCCAACAAGCCCGCTTGATTGGCGCGAGCGACGCCTTCAACAGACGCCGGGAGCTTCAGCTCCTGAGAGCGTCGGCGGGGGATTGATACCCGCCACCGACGTTCGAAGACAGAACCCGCCGACTTCGTAAAACGTAGAGGCGGGGGGGATATCCGGCGTCTGTTATACTTGTGCTTTGAGGGAACAAGTCGGGACTAAGTTCAGAGCTAAGCTTTTACAGGTGTTTTTCTTATATATTTTTTTGGACTATAATGTGGTAATGGATCCGGACCGCTCCCCAATCCAAAAAAAGTAACATCACGTACTTCTCCGTCTTATTACGAAGGAGAACATTCCAGCTCCTGTTTAAGAGGTGGCTGCATCCTGATCATTCAATATATTCCCGCTCTTTTGCTTCTTTATATCCTTTAGTGAAAATGTCAAAATGATTCCCAGCAGTATTACGCCCACAGCCACCATCATAACAACTCTCATGGCATCATGATAGACGGCATTGATAATCTTCTGGTATGCATCCTGATCCTTTACGGTCATAGTTAAGGGATCAACATTTCCCATCTTTTGCATATACATTTCCGCGTTAGCTCTGAATGCTTCATTAGACAGATTCAAAGGAGTATAGGTGTTGATTGCCTCTCGTAGTCCACTGACTGCTCCCAGGGTCAGGACAACGCCTATGACAGCGGTTCCCATAGACATACCAAGGCTTTGACCTGTCGAGACTAATCCGGAGCAACTGTTTTGCGCCTGCGGCGGAATATTTGACAAAGGCACATCTACGCTAAGCGACATAGGAAAACCCAAACCTGCCCCATATATAAACATGCCCGGCAACAGACTCAAGAAACCGGCATCAGGTTTGAACTGATTTCGCAGGATAAAACATCCGCCAACAGCTATCACAAATCCTATAAGCATACCGTATCTATGCCCTATTTTCATTGCCGTCTTTGGTGCAATGAAAGATACTAACAACATTCCAACGGTCATAGGCATAAGCATCAGACCCGTTTTAAAGGCCGACAGCTTCAATACAGACAATAGATAAACGGATATAGCAAACAACGTGCCTGCCATAACAAGGGCCGTGATTAAACGTACCAGCGTTCCATTTCTCAGGTTGCGATCTTTCAGTAGTCTGACATCGAAGAGAGGCGTCTTGCCAGCCATGCTGCGTCTTAGCTCAAAGAACCCAAAACTCAGCATTACAACGATACTTACAATTACCAGGATTACACAAAGCTTTATATTTTTGCCGGACAGCTGCAATATTCCCGACATAAATAAAAGTAATCCTGCGACAGATAAAACTGATCCCACAATATCCAAGTCTTTTCTTGAGGCGGTCCTGGCAAAATCCGCTATCTTTCGATAGTTGATCAACACAAATATAACAATAATCAGCTCAAAACCGAAGCCGAAACGCCAGGACAAAAATGTTGTGACAAAACCGCCGAACAGTGGACCAACAGCTACCGCGAGGCCTGCCATAGTGCTTACTACTGCTAGTGCCTTTGTTCTCTGTATACCATCGTAAGTTCCACTGATAATGGAAATCAAAGCAGGACCCATTAATGCACTTCCTATACCTTCCAGAAGCGCCCATCCTGTAAAAAGTGCCGTGACATTAGGACTTATGGCCGCTATCAAGTCTCCAACACCGTAGATAATCATACCCAGAAGGAAAATCTTTCGTTTGCCGATGATGTCCTGAAGTTTGGCACTGATCAACATAAGTGAAGCCGTTATGAGTGTGTAAAAGCTAATTATTTTTTGAATCGTTCCCACATCAGTATCCAGATCGACAACTACCTGCGACATAGATACATTCATAAAGGTCGAATCCAGAGCGCTTATGAAGGCTGCGGCAGCAACCACAACCAGTGGCATCCATGACATTTCTTTTGATTTGTTCATTATACCTGTTACTCCATTCTCGTGAAATTCATATGCCTGAAAACTGAGCCTGCGGCGTGCCCCCTGACATATGGTCAGGAGGAGTAGACATATCCTCAACCATATATTAACTCGCTGTTTTCTTTAAATACATCTATTCCCATGAATCCATTATAGCATATGGAATTAGAGTTTCACCCCGGTCTTCTCTATTTGACCTTCACCGTGAAAGTTACTGTCTTTACTGCAGAAGCCTTGTAGTTGGCATTACCAGCGGCTTTGACTTTGACCTTGACTTTATAGGTACTCTTTTTCAGGCCCTTATTTACGGTGACTTTGCCTGTGGACTTGTTGATGGTGATTTTCTTGTTGCCGCTCATCTTGGTATAGGTCTTCACGCCCTGTCCTTTGTTGGTGAAGGTAATCACCTTGCCGACAGCCAGGGTCTGCGCTTTTTTCTTTATCCCGGCGTACTTGACCGTTGCTGTCTTAGCCTCGATCTTCAGCGGGTTGGCGGCTTTGTTTATGGTAAAGGTTACTGACTTCGTCTTGTTATAGTTGCCTTTGCCGGTAATGGTCATTGTGGCTGTTCCTGCGTTAGTGTTGCCTTTGTAGGACAGGCTGTAATCGGTGCCGTTCTTCAGAGTCCTGTTTCCGACTTTGACCACCGGGTTCTGCTTTTGGGCTTTGCCGTTATAGGTTTTGGCTGTAATACCGCTCACGGATGCCTTTGCAACAGAGGCCGGAGTAATCGCGAAGGTCAGATCTTTACTTCCTGCGTAATAGTCGCCTGTGAATGTGACTGTCGCGGTCGCTGTTCCGGCATCAATGTTTTGAGAATACGACACCTCATATTCGGACTCATTGATGATTTTACCAGCGGAATCTGTCACTGTAACGTCCGGTGCCTTCTCACTGCCGTCATAGGTATATGAGGCGGCCGGCAGCGTAAACCGCTCCGGTTTTTCGATCGTATTATTCAAAAGGTATTCTTTACACTCCGAACAGTACTCCTTTTCTTCACCATAAGTCTCTGGGGTCGCCTTCGTAATACGGTGCCTTACGAAATGGACATCCGGATTCCCGCCATGGTTATACCAATCAGGTGAGACACTCTCCCAGGCTGCTTGTGTCCCGATGTAATGGATCATGTGCAGATTCGGACAAGAAATGAATGCATCCTTGCTGATACTCGTCACATTAGCCGGAATCGTAATACTCTTGAGATCAGCACAATTTTCGAATGCATTTTCGCCGATGGTTTCCAGCCGGCTTCCCTTTTCAATTACTACAGACCGAAGACCCGATTTAAAGAATGCATTATCACCAATGACCTTTGTCGATGCGGGGATCGTAATGGTCCTGAGATTCTCACAACTGTCAAATGCTCTATTGCCGATGACTTCCAGCTTGCTCCCTTTCAGAAACGTGATGCTCTCGAGCCCTGATTTATTGAAGGCTCTTTCACCGATCTCTTTCACTCCTGCCGGGATCGTAATGTCCGTGAGGGCAGTGCAATTTTCAAATGCACTATATTTTATTCTCTCAAGCTTGCTTCCCGGCATGAATGTAACAGATTCGATTCCCGAACTTATGTATTCACCTGAGCCAATCTCTGTCACATCCGCCGGGATAATGAGATCATTATCCGCTGGATACGCCGCCCACGACATCGTCGGCATAATAATCAATAGCATCAGCACAGTCACGAGTATCATTAACGATCTTTTCACTACTGTCATGTTAAACCTCCTTTCTGGAGCTATCATAATCCGTTTCAACAAACATTCAGACAATGCCACAGATTTCTGTCAGATATTCCGCGGCTAAGTTTCTTCTTTCTTCTTTCTTTAGGTGTTGCTTAAGCGGCACACAGTCTCGACATGCCTGGAGACAATCACTTTGATGTCGGTGCTCTGACTGAAGAGCGGCATTATGAGACTGGCTGCGACAGTCGTCAGTGATGAGGACGCTCCGAAAAAAGATGATTCTCTATTTGCTGCATTTTTTCTTCAACCCAACACCTTTTCCGTTTTCAAACCAGTCTTCCAAAGAGTCAAGCGCACCATTGATGTACGCGTCGATCAAACTGTAAAGAGCGATCCCGTAACGCTCTGACATTATAAAGAAAATATCGATGGGGATGGTCATTTCGCCGCCGGTACAATTTGTTCCCATAGAATGCCCGTAGCTTTGTGCGTCTGCTAACAGATCCACTGATTCAATATCCTCACTCCACCTAATAGTAATGCGCTTCCATGTTTGTACTGCGCATCGGTTCTGCAGGATACGAAGGACTGTGGATACCACACAGCCGATCGCAAGAGCGAAAAGAGCGGAAATCCACACAGGCCAGAAAGCCTGTGTCATGTAGAAATCTGACCAGCCGCCGTTTTCCTTGCCGATGAGGACTACCATGATAAAATAAACCGCCATGTAGGCAAAGAATGGTATGAGACACAGCAGTGCTTCCCGCCGGCTCAGAGAAATGCCTGCTTCCACGCTGAGAAAGAGAATAACCGTACAGACAGGTGCAACAAGATGCAGCCAGAGATTCGTGCCCGTCACCATTCTGATCCCCTGAAATGGCAGCAAAAACGCAAGCGTAGTACCAGTGTAATTGAAACGCAGGTTGCGCCGGCAAACTGGAACAATACAACAAAACGGGGCAGGACAAAATGCTTTTTTCGGATTCCCTCTACCGCATACGGGATCATGAATCCAGCGCCGATCACGGAAAACAGATTGGAAATAATTGTAAAATAACGCAGGGGTGGATCATCCGTCTGGTCATATATTTCCAACCGGACCAGAATCGCTGTAAGAGCACAGCAAAGTACCAGAACACCTGCTGTCAAAGCGATGATGCTGCGCCTTTTCTCCAGTGTTATCAGATGCTGTGTATGTACTGCATAATTCGCGTTCTGCACAGACAGAGATATCTTTTCATATCTCTTTTCACTAAGCAGCGCAATCAGTCCCTGAAGAAGCTGAGTACCTAGTTCCTACTTCACGACGATCTT
Organism: uncultured Eubacteriales bacterium; assembly: GCA_900318155.1. Classification (GTDB taxonomy): domain Bacteria; phylum Bacillota; class Clostridia; order Peptostreptococcales; family Anaerovoracaceae; genus Aminicella. Next base: position 4,267 of record ONJN01000048.1, on the reverse strand, counting down.
AATAGTCTTCGTCCTGGCCCTGCGGTTTTTATTCGCTTTGGATGTGACCTTCACGTAGATGGTGCACTTCTTGATTTTCTTCTTCAGGGTGAGCTTACCGGTCTTGCTGTTGATTTTGACCTTGGACTTCTGACCGTTGGTGACTTTTTTGATCGAGAAGCGGACCTTGGAAGAACCCTTTGAAAGGTTGGTTACTTTGATCCTTTTCTTAGACACTTTCACCTTGAAGCTGGTTTTGCCTTTGACGATGGTGAAGTGTGCTGTTTTGCTGCCGGCGAAACTGGCGCTGGCGGGTGTGATCCGGGCACTGGCCGTGCCAACGTTCAGGTTCTTGCTGTAGGCGACTTTGTAGTCACGATTCCGAACAAGGGTCACTCCCCCGACTTTGACCTTCACGGCGGGAGTACGTTTTTTCCCGGTGTATGCATACTTCGTCTTACTCAGAGTCAGCTTTGCCTTTGAGAGATTGATGCCGGAGGCCTTGAGCACGGCGACGGTTTTGTCGTAGGCTCTCGCGAGGTCGTAAGCGGCGTCGTAGACGGCATACGGATCGGATTTATCGACGGCGGCTGCTGTTTTTGCATGATCGAATTCATAGGATGCGTCCTGATCGTCTGCGTAGGTGAACGAACCGCCACTGCCTGAAAGCAACATGACGGCAGACACGATCACTGCCATGCCCGCATATGTTACTCTTTTGATCAATGCAGACTTTCTTCTTTTATTCATCATACTATATCCTCCATCGATGTATCCTTCCTGATAATATATCCTTCCTGAATCGCCGCTGCAGTCGCAGCCACGCATACAACTACGGCGCTGTACCTCAGGTCAATGAATGCCAGTGTCAGCGGAAAAACGAACAGCAGCACTCCGGTCACCTTGTTCATTATCGAATGCACTGATATGAACTCTTTCTGGCTGAAGAATCCTGCTGCAATATTCACCACCTTAATGAATACGATGATGCCAATCCATATATATATCCAGACCGAAAAATGCAATACAGGCAGCAGTTTCATCAGGCATACCGCTACGAATACGATATCTGCAACTGTATCAAGCCTTGAACCGAACTCGCTGACCGTACCTGTTCTCCTCGCCACTGCGCCGTCTACCATATCGGTGACTCCGGCAGTTATATAGAATATATAAAATACCGGAGAAAATACAGGGCAAAACAGCAGAACTACACTTATTACTATTCTGATTCCAGTTATGATATTTGCCATTTACTTCTTAACTATAGACATCAATACTACGCACTCCACGTGCCCCGAAACAACACCATATTTTTCTTCTTGGAGGGTCACAGTAGAGACGGTTCTGATCAGAGCCGACGATACCGTATTATTTGTTATGGCCGGCAGGATGGAATGTGAAGTCAGGAACCATTAGCGGCATCAGCCCTTTCCGGGGCTGATGTGATTAACGCCGTCCACGTTGCTGCACCAGCACTGTGATGGTTCCACCTGACGCGAGCAGGAGCAGCAGCAAAGGCAACAGAGCGAAGTCATCTCCTGTCCCGGGCCCCTTGCCTGCCTTGTTCGACCCCTTCTTCCCTGAACCGTCGGTATCTGTGCTCGGGTCGTCAGAATCGTTAGGATCATCCGAGTCATTCTTCCTCCACTTTGCGGTGAAGGCATGATCCCCCTCCACCGTAAACTTCTGTCCCGGTTGGTATTTTGAACCCGCCCAGTATTCGAAGGTGTATCCGTCCCGCTTCGGCGCATCGATGATCCTGAACCTGGTCCCTTTCCTGGCCTCGAAGACTTTGATGTCAGTCCCGCCTTTCTTCCATGTGCCACCACTTGGGTCAAAGGTCAGTCTGGCCTTGTTCGCTTTCGTCGAATCTTCCGGTATGACCGTGACTGTGATGGTTTCACTATCGGACATATCATAATTTGAAATCAAACCCTTTAGCATGGCGCGGATTTCGACCGTGGTGACGCCCTCTGCGACACCTTTTACCGTTCCGTCTTTGCTCACCGTTGCTATATCTTTATCAAAACTCTCAAAGGCGAATGTCGCTTCCAATTCCGGTTTAAGCGCAGGCTTCAGTTTGATCGTTTGGCCCACCCTGATCGTTATGTTCTGAGCATCGATCCCTACATCCATGGGATCGATCCCCACGGGTTGTTTTATCCGCTGCGGCTCGCTATCGTGGTGGGATTCATCTCCCTTGACCTTATACCAGATAAAATAGGTCCCGGCATTTGTTGCTGTCGGAATATCATAGCTGAATTTTCCCGTAGGAGCCTTCTGTGTCCCGATCGCATACTGCATCCTGCCATTTATTGCTATGCCGGGATTCTCAGGATCTATAAGCTGCTTCGCGGTTCCGTCATAAGAAAGGCTCTTGTTGCGAATGGGAGCTTTTTCGACCAAAGCAGCGTTCACTTTGACGCGGAGCTGAGATTCACCGGTGTACCTGCCACCGTTGGTGGCTGTTATGGTAAGAATCGCTTCGTAAGTCTTACTGTCATAGCCTGTGTATGTCACCTCATAGTCTGTGCCCTGTTCAAGTGCAGTTGACTTTGCAACAATTTCATTTCCTTCTAACGATGGAAAGTATTTGACAGAGATGTCGCGCTTGATGGCATTTTCGAGAGCGTCCTTGAATTCATCAGGTTCATCACTATCGAAATCATAGTTTTTCGCTACCCCGGATATGATGAGCAGCTGCTCATCGAATTCACTATTCAAAATCTTGTTTTCAATGTCTTTCGGTTCCAGATAGAAATCATTCAGGAACCAGATGTCGGTAACGTCTCCTGTTCGCGAAGCATAAGGCTGGGCCGGATACTTTCCAAAATTCGTATAGGAGGCATGACAGGTACCGTTACCGCTGCCTTTTTCTTTATAAGCTTTGACAAATTTCTTCGCTTTATTTTTGTGCAGGGCATACTCATTGTACCAGATCGCAAATGGTTTTGGTTCAAATGCTCCCTCACCTGTTTTCCCTTCATAGTAATCTTTGATATTTGCCGGCAGTCTTTGGGGTTCCTCGCCGTAATTGCTTTTTTCGTAGTACTCAAAGCAACCGTCGCCGGGTCTGTCCCTTTCCGGTATCTCTGAAAAGGCCAGATCGATAGGTTCAAAAGACCAGCTGCAATCCTTTGACATGAAGAAGGTGTTTTCCGTTACGTCGATATAGTATGGAATACCGTTTATATCGGGAATATGATTGATGGTATGATCCAGGTCGGAGGGATCGCATCGGACAAATTTACACGGCAGGCCGGCAGCATGACAAAGGTTCGCATAGGTGACCGCAATGCCTGCACATACCCCCAAATGCTCTTCCAATACACCGAATGCATCCCACTGATGGCTGTAATAGTCAAAATCATAGCCTGCAGGCCAGAACTTACTGTCATATCTGACCTGATAATTCTCCCATAAGGCCAGCATATAATATTTTTCAAGGTCGCTCATGCCATCATTTAAAATAGCCGCGCCTTCTTCACATCTTCCGATGGCAATTTCCTTCTGTGCCGGCGTCAGGCAGAAGTTCTTTTCGAAGACGGTCGGATCCTTGTGCACTCCGGTTCCGGACACAACTTCCTCCGACTCTTTCGCCTCCTTGTATAACTTGATTTTGGTATCCGCCGGCTCTTTTCCCGGGCCTTCAACATCTTTCGCAGATACCGGTGCCGTGAAGACAGACAGGAAGAGGGCTGCCGCAAGGAGCAGTGAAAACAGGACTGCAGATCTTTTCATATTATTTCTTACCATTTCTTTTTTCCTTTCCGGAATTCCTTCTGATGCGCATATACCCGACGGCAAGTGCTGTGGATGCTGTCATTTCCAGAAGTAAGATACAGACATATCATTACCAGACACACTGCAGCGGAGTCTGTCACATCGTGTTGCTTAACGTGCTTGTATTTCAAGTATAATCTTCTGTCCGTTTCTAAATACTATACAATAATTATACTTATCGCAGATTAAGATTCAAGCAAGCAATTCATTCATCTCCAATTTCACTTAACCGACATCTGTAATATTTTCTTGATAAAACCAAGCTCACCTTCTGTAGCAGTCTTTCCATTGATCATCGTGTGCTACAAGAAAAATGGGGAAGAATTCCCATAGCTCTTCCAATGTCATTTCATCAATCCATCCTTCTGAAATGATCCGTTTTCCTTCCCATAGTCCGTTATTCAGGCAAAGTTGTCCGATCTTCACCATGTCGGAAGCGCTCATACACAGACCATAGCCTGGTGTTCCAAGCCCGTCCGGGTCTGCAAACCAGATATTCTCT
>ONJN01000044.1 GCA_900318155.1 uncultured Eubacteriales bacterium | reverse complement strand
CAACAACGGCGGCGGTTACGGTAAAAAAGACAAACGGTAAAAAAGAAAAACGATAAAAAAACAGCCGCGTGAACGCCAGCACTATCTGAAAAAGCTTCCCGTTTTCCGTCCTTCTGATAAAAAAAAAAGATGCTTCCGCAGTCAATGCGGACAGCATCTTTTTTTATTTCAGTTGCTAAAGCAATTCTTTAAAATACTGTATCTCCTCTGCAGGATACTTTGCATTGAAAACAGCTGATCCCGCAACCAGGATATCAACCCCCGAATCAATTACCGACGGCAATGTATCTCTGTTGACGCCGCCGTCAATTTCAATCTGCCAGTCAAAACCGTTTTTCTCCCTGATCTCGATCAGTTTCCTGACTTTCTTCAGCGTAGACGGAATCAGTTTCTGCCCGCCGAATCCCGGATTGACAGACATAACCAGAATCAGATCAACATCCTCCATAACCTCGTCGAGCGTCCATATCGGCGTCGCCGGATTGATTGCCACACCAGCCCCGATTCCTGCGGCCTTGATCCGCTGAATCGTGCTGTTCATATGTGTTTCCGCTTCCTGATGAAAGGTTATAAATCCGGTTTTATCGGTTACAAAATCTTCAAAATATTTGCCTGGTTCGCTGATCATCAAATGAACATCGTACGGAGGCGTATCAAGGTCATTCAGACATTTCATTACCGGTGCTCCAAAACTGATATTAGGGACAAAATGCCCGTCCATTACATCAATATGTATGTAATCCGCACCTGCTTTTGAGACGGCCTTGACCTGACTGCCCAGTCTCGAAAAATCTGCTGAAAGTATTGATGGTGCTATCTTAGCCATTTTTATCTCCTTTTTCTCTTCTTCGCAAGTTCAATCAGTTCGTAATAATTCTTTTTATAAGATTCATACCGCTCTTCCGGTATTTCTCCGTCCCCAACAGCCTTTCTCACCGCACACTCCGGCTCTTTCATGTGCACACAGTCATCAAACCGGCATTTGCCGAGATATGTATTGATCTCCGGATAATACGACGCAAGTTCTTCCGCTTCAACCCCGGTGATATTAAATGATGTGAATCCCGGCGTGTCAAAAATCATACTCTCTTCATCAAGATCAAAAATTTCAACATGCCTTGTTGTATGCCGACCGCGGGAAGTTTTATCACTGACTGCTCCTGTTTCCATTTGCGCTTCCGGTATCAGTATATTCAAAATAGTGGATTTTCCTACGCCGGACGGACCAGCAAAAGCAGTTTTATGTCCCTTCAGAACATCTCTGATATCCTGAATCCCGATCATTTCTTCCGCACTGACCGACAAAAAACGATACGTGCCCTCATATCTTTTTTTAATCTCGTTGATATAAGATTCCTTAACGAGATCGCATTTATTCATGCATAAAACGGCCTCTACATTATGATGTTCTGACATGATCAGAAATTTATCGATCACGTCAAAATTCGGACGGGGCTTTGCTCCTGAAAAAACGACCATCAGAAGATCTACATTGGCAATCGGCGGCCGGTCAAAACAATTGTCCCGCGGCTCGATCCGGTTGATCACGCCGTCGCCGTCCGGGAGGATGTCAATATCCACACGGTCGCCAACCATCAGCGTAATACCGTCCTTTTTAAAGATTCCGCGTCCCCGGGTCTGAATGACACCGGAATCCGTCCGGACATAATAAAAGCCGCCTATTCCTTTGATAATCAAACCTTTCATAGATCACCACTCATTTTAATTATCACCGGATGTCGTATCGCCGCCGGTATTGCCGCCGCTTCCGCCGCTGCCTGAGTCGCCGCCGCTGCTTCCACCGCTGCTTCCGCCCGAGTCGCCGCCGCCGCTTCCGCCGCTGCCTGAGTCGCCGCCGCCGCTTCCGCCGCTTCCGCCTGAGTCACCGCCGCCGCTTCCACCGCTGCTTCCGCCCGAGTCGCCGCCGCCGCTTCCACTATCACTCTTCTTATCGGTATCCGTATCTTTATCTGTTTTCTTTTGATCATCGGTATTTTCAGTTGTCTTTCCGGGATCTGTGTCGCTGCCTTTTTTGTCATCCGTTTTCTTATCATTGTTTTCCGAAGGTTTGCCCTTGCTGACTGTAAATCCGACGGAAGACCCTTTTTTCAGCGCCGTTCCTGCGTCGTACTGCTGATCCATAACATATCCCGCGCCATAGACATTACTTTCATCATATGAAATCGTTCCGACAGAAAAGCCCGCAGCTCTGAGTTTTGCCTTTGCCTGATTCGCTGATAAACCGGAAAGTGACGGGACTCTCGCCGTATCTTCGCTCTGCTTCTTACCAGAACAGACGACAATGTCGATCGAAGTTCCCTGTACAGCCGCACTGTTCGCGGACGGCGTCTGGCTCATAATCTGATTCTTTTCAAAGTTATCGCTCTTTTCGTAGTCGACATCCCCAAGCTTAAAGCCATAGCCTTCGATCACGCTGTGCGTGTCATCGTCGTAATACTTTCCGATCATGTTCGGAACGGTGCCGGTAGCTTTTCCTGCGCTGATATCCAGTGTTACCGTGGAGCCTTTCTTCGCTTTTTCGCCGCCGTTCGGATCCTGAGCGGCAACTTTTCCTTTATCCACGTCATTGCTGACGATCTCATTCCCCTGTTTGACCTGGAATCCCTTTGCCGCCAGAATCTTTTCCGCTCTGGAATATGACATGTTCGTCACATCCGGAACGATTTCCCGATCAAATAAACCGAATGTCTGAACCGCATAAAAACCCGCTACTGCCAGCAACGCGATGATCAGCAGCGCAACCAGAGTTTTTCCGCTGCTTTTCTTCTTCTGGCGCACAGATGGTTCTTCGTCATCATCATCGTCCTGGTCTCTGCTCACAGGCGGTCTGATCCGCTCCTGCGGAGCTGTGTGTTTCATGTTTGAAGACCTGGAAATATGCGGCGCCTGCTGCCAGACCGGCGTCTGCGGTTCGGTTTCCGATTCTTTGACAAAGGCATCCTCGCCGACCATCTTTGAAACATACTCAATGCTGTCAAGATCCGCAAACAGTTCTTCGGCGTTTCTGTAACGATTGGTCTGGAACTTATCGGTCGCTTTCATGACGATTTTTTCCAGTGCCGGCGGTACACCCGGAACGACCTGGGACGGCGGCACAATGTCGTCGTTGATGTGCATCAGCGCGACCTGAACCGGATTTTCCCCGTCAAAAGGCACTTTGCCCGTCAGCATCTCGTACATGATGATGCCCAGGGAATAGATATCTGAACGTTCATCGACGTATGCGCCTCTTGCCTGTTCCGGGGAAAAATAGTGTACGGAGCCGATAACCTTTGTCTCCGTCATCGTCGCTTCACTGATCGCCTTCGCGATCCCGAAATCTCCGAGTTTTACGTTTCCTTCCCGGGTCATCATAATATTATGGGGCTTGATGTCTCTGTGAATAATATTATTCTGATGAGCAACATTCAGTGCTGACGCAACCTGTTTGGAAATCCTGACGACTTCTTTATAGTCCATGGGACCCGTTTTATGGATCACATCGCTCAGCGTCATGCCGTCAATGAATTCCATGACAATGAACTGAATATCTCCTTCCCGTCCCACATCGTAAACGCTGACAATGTTCGGATGCTGCAGCCCTGCCGCAGCCTGAGATTCTTTTCTGAAACTGTCTACAAACTGATCGTCGCGCGCAAATTCGGGACGCAGAATTTTGACCGCCACAAACCGGTTCAGAAGTCGGTCCTTGGCCTTGTAAACAACAGCCATACCGCCTTCACCGACTCTTTCGACCAATTCATATCTGCCTACTAAAAGTTTACTCATTTTATGTCATCCTCCGTGATTTTCATACAGATTATCGTGATGTTATCAGTTCCGCCGTTTTGATTGGCAGCTTCTGTCAGATCTCTGCAGATATCATCCATCGGCTTATTTTCTGACAATTTTTCTTTAATAATATGATCGCTGATTTCACCATATAAACCGTCGGTGCACATCAGAATGATGTCGTCCGGCTTTATCACAACCTCGAACAGATCCGCATAAACTTCCTGATCCGCCCCGATTGCTCTTGTAATCATGTTTCTGTTCTCATGGACTTCAGCCTCTTCTTCCGTAATAACACCGGCCTCCAGAAGCGTATTGACATATGTATGATCGTCTGTGATCTGCTGCATTTTGCCTTTTCGGAAAACATACGCTCTGCTGTCGCCGATATTCATGACATATAATATATTATGGACCTGATAGGCCGCGACCAGTGTTGTCGCCATGCCTCTCTTTGAGATGTCCTGTTGCGCCAGCGTATAAATCCTGTTGTTAATCAGTCTGAAGCAGTCGTTAAAATACTGTTTTACATCATCCCTCGTTTCAACGCCTGAAACGGGATGCTCTTCGACATAATCAGCAATGCCCTCAACTGCCCCCCTGCTGGCTATTTCTCCCGATCGATTTCCGCCTACGCCGTCTGCCACAATAAAAATCCTTTCATTGCGCAAAATTCCGCAGGCATCTTCATTGATGTCCCGGATTCTTCCCCTGTCGGTATAGAAACCAACCTCCATAAATCGTACTCCTTCTGAATCTCTTTACTGAAATATGTAAATTTCTTTATATAAATCAAATCAGTTTTTCTCCATAATACAGTAATAAAAGCCGTCACAGCCGTCAATATCCGGAAACAGCTGTCTGCTCTCAATACACTCAAAACTCTCCCCGTGCGGCTGATTATGAAGAAATTTTTTTACAACCTGTTCATTTTCAATATCATTGATTGTACACGTACTGTACATCAGGCGGCCGCCAGTCTTCACATAGCCTGCCGATTCCTTCAGGATCTCATACTGCAGCTCCGACAAAGCTTTCCCCTGATCGTCGATTACTTTGTACTTGATTTCCGGTTTCCTGCGCACAACGCCGAGTCCGGAACACGGTACATCACAGATGACGACATCCGCCGTATTGATCAAATCACTTCGGGCATGCCTCGCGTCATTGATTTCCGTCCTGATAGAAGAAACGCCCAGTCTTTCACATTCCGCTCTGATCAGCGCCGTCTTATGATCGTAAACGTCAAAGGAAAATATTCTTCCCCGGTCGGCCATATAAAGCGCCGCATCTATGCTTTTTCCGCCCGGCGCCGCACAGACATCGATCAGCACCTCGTTTTCCGCCGGCGCAAGCGCGGATACCGCCAGCGCGGAAGATTCATCCTGCACCAGAAACAGGCCGTTTCTGTATTCATCTGTTTCCAGCAGTCCGGATCCCCGAACCCTGAGCATCTCCGGAAGAGCGCCCTGAACTGCTTCAAAGCCCTGGCCTTCCAACGATTTCCGCAGCGATCCCGCATCCGTTTTCAGCGTATTAACCCGGATGCAAAGTGCCGGTGTCCGGTTAGACGACGCCATCAGCGTTTCCGTCTTTTTCGGTCCGAACATCGTCAGCCATCGCTTTACGATCCACGAGTCAAAAGAATACTTTGACGCCAGTCGTTTCACGACTTTCTTCTCATCATCCGGATGCTTCAGAGAATCGCCTTCCCTCATAAAATTCCGCAGCACGCCATTAACCAGGCCGGCCTGAGCGCGGCAGACTCTTTTCGCCATTTTTACCGATTCACTGACCGCCGCATAATCCGGCACAGAATCCATGAACATGATCTGATAAAGACCCATCCTGAGAATTGTACTGACCGAAATCTTTAATTTCCGGAAACCTTTTGTCACCAGCTGAGCCAGATAATAGTCGAGCAGCATCTGATTCTTTACGACGCCGTACACCAGTTCTCTGACAAAGGCCGGCGACTCAGGCTGGTCTTTCGCGATCTGCCTGTTCAGTTCAATATTTGAATATGCTTTTTCCGTACTGATATTCTTCAATACGATAAAAGCCGTCATCCGGTTTTTATCCATTTCCCGCTCCCGGCGTCAGTTCCGTCCCCGGATCAGCAGGATCCGGATCAGATTTGCCACAGCTGAAGCCAGCGCCGCGACATAAGTCATCGCTGCCGCCCGCAGAACGCGTCTGGCGCCGTTGATCTCATCCCCGTCTACCAGCTGATACTCCCGGATCAGCCTGATCGCACGGTTGCTCGCGTTGAATTCCACCGGCAAAGTGATCAGGTGAAAGAAAACCACTGCGACAAAGGCAATCACGCCGATGTTAAACAGAAAATTTCCCAGCCCGGTTCCGCTGCCGCCGGCGCCCTGATAACCCGCCGTCAGCGCGATTCCCGCGATAATCAGGATCCAGGAAAGACCTGAAGCAATATTTACAACCGGCACAATACTGTTGCGAACCACCAGCGGCACGTAATGCCTGGAATGCTGGATCGCGTGGCCCGCTTCATGACAGGCGACACCGACTGCCGCGATCGAATCGCTGTTGCAGACACTGTCCGACAGATTAAGCGTCCTGTTCGCCGGATTATAATGGTCGGTAAGATTTCCGGAAATATGCCGGATCTCAACATTCTGCAGGCCGTTGCTGTCCAGCACGACCCTTGCGGCCTGCGCCCCTGTAATGCCTCTGGAATTCCGGATACCGGAATACCTCCTGAAAGTTCCGTTCACTTTTGCCTGAGCCCAGATCGTAAAAATGATTGCCGGGATCAGAACAATAATGCTTGTATCAAAGCCATATCCTAAGCCAAACATACAAAAATACCCCCAACTCTTATTTTTTCAAATGCAGCAACGGTCGATAAATACGATTTACAATCGGTTATTCCACCCGGAACTGCTCAAACTCCTGATTAAGTTCCCGCAGCATTTCACTGCCCTGCGCATTAAGATGCATGTAACTACTCATATAAGTCGCGCATACGACCCCTGTTTCCGCGTCAATCATATCGCCCGTGCAGTTCAGCGTCCGGCTTCCGACATGCGTAAAACGCATAACCACTTTGTATTTATTCCCATACATCGGTTTGAGATACGTCACCATCAAATCAATCGTCGTAAACAAATCATCTCCGAGAATCGATGAACCCGCGCCGCCCAGGTAATCAAAAACGCTGCAGGTGATGCCGCCGTGCACCTGATTATAAGGATTACGGCACCAGTCGTCCGGAATAAACATATATTCCAGAACATTGTTTTCCAGGTCACAGGCCGTCATCTGCAGATTGAGATGAGCACTGATACGCTCAGGATTCTTTTCTTTAATCGAAGAAAAAATCAGATTGCCGTATGCTATTACTTCTTTACTATTCAATATTCTCAGTCTCCCTTGATCAATAACAATTATTCTGCGCATCAGCCGAATTTATCGTTGATTTTCTCCAGAAACTCACCCTTCCGGATATTTGTCAGCATATAACTGCTCATACACGTCGCGCAGATTTTCCCACTGTCTGCATCAATCAGTTGTCCCGTACAATTCACGGTTCTTTTTCCAAGATGTGTATAATGCAGAATAAGTGAGTATTTGCTTCCGTACATCGGCCTCAGGTAAGTCACCATCAAATCAATCGTCGACACCATCGCGCCTGTAACGACAGAAGCTCCGGCTCCTCCCGCATAATCAAAAACACTGCAGGTGATGCCCCCGTGTACCTGATCGTACGGATTCAGGCACCAGTCCTCCGGAACAAAGGAAAACTCAGCCGTCTGCGTCTCCAGATCACATGAAGTCATCTGCAGATCCAGCATCGAATCCATTCTGTTCGGATTGATCTCTTTATTTATCGCAAAAAGATAATTCCCTGCCTTTACCAATTCATTATCTGTCAAATCATTCTCTCCTCATTCTCTCCTGTTCATAAACAATTATTGCCAGGCCGCCTGCGCTGCTCTGTGACCAGGCGGATCCTGCCCTTTCATTATTCCGGACGGAGATCGGTTTTCTCCAGCGTGAGCAGGCCTTTCGCGTCCGCATAACCCTGACTGAGTCTTCCGCCCTTTTTCGGATCGATGACTGTCAGCATATAACTAACCATAGACGTCACGCAGATCTCTCCGGTCTCACCGTCGATCATCCTGCCCGTACAGTTCACAACCCTGCTGCCGATATGTGTATATTCAATCTTTACAATGTATTTTTCAGCTGCCATCGGCTTGAGATATGTCACACTTAAATCGATCGTTGACACAAGCGCCCCTGTCAAAGCAAATGTCCCGGCTCCGCCAGCGTAATCAATCACGCTGCAGGCCATACCGCCATGGACCTGCCCGTAGGGATTCAGCGACAGTTCATTCGGAATAAAAGAAAACTCCATCGTATGATTATCCCAGTCACAGGAAACTAACCTTAAATCCATCCTGGAATTAAGTCTGTCCGGATGAATCTCGGCATTGACCCTGAAACGTTCATTAACCGCATCTATCAAATCTTTGTTTTTCAAACCTCTATCCATAGCTCTTTGTTTCCTGAATCGCACACTGACCGCAACTCCTAACCAGCCGTAAAGGATGTACCCGGTTCCAGTTTATGGCCGAGCAGATAATCCTTTGCCGAAACGCGCTTTTTCCCCGGAAGCTGGAGCTCTGTGACCCGAAGGAGCGCACCGCCGCAGGCGACGTCGATCCCCTGCGGACCCGCCGCCACGACCGTTCCGTCAGCCGCATCCGTAGCTTCTCCCGGGCATTCTGCCTTCCAGATTTTCATCCGGCCGCCATTGTACTCAAAAAAAGCACCCGGCCACGGGTCAAAGGCCCGCACCTGTCTTTCGATTTCTTCAGGTTTTCTTGAAAAATCGATTTTTCCGTCGCTTTTTGAAAGAAGCGGCGCGTACGTCGAATCTTCGTCATTCTGCGCCTGAAATTCGACGGTTCCGTCCTCAATCAAAGGAAGCGCCTCCAGCAATAGATCCGCGCCGAGCCTCGACAATTCATCCGCAAGCTGACTGTAGTTCTTTTTCTCGATCGGTGTTTCAGCCTTTAATACCATATCTCCGTCATCCAGGCCTTCACCCATTTTCAT
>ONJN01000022.1 GCA_900318155.1 uncultured Eubacteriales bacterium | reverse complement strand
GCAGGCTCGTTAACTGTGAAAGTTACATCACCTTTAATACTGATATCGTCACCATTTTCATAAATTCTATCGTCAGGAACGTTGGACGTAACATTGCTGACAGAATCTTCGTTAAGAATCCAGCCCTCAAAATTATGAACATCATCCTTAGGCGTATACACCATACTGACCGTATACGGGACTGTAGCTGTGCCGTATTCACTCGCCTTTACCGGTATACTCACCATGCCCAGAGGTGTATGGTCATCATCATCGTCCACATAATTGACATGATAAAGTTTACTGATCGCAGCATATAATTTGTGAACCTCGCCTTCTGTGATATTCTTAGCTTCAGCCCAGTCACGTACCTGATCAATCGTCACTGCGTCAGGTATATCTGCAGAAGTGTAGTTTTCATTATCCAGGATCCAGCCTGAAAACAGCTCACCTGCCTGCAGATTGCCTACACCGGGATCATAAAGGATGTAATCCAGTTCTTCTCTGGTGTCCCTATTCTTGACATACATGGTGGCGATCTTATTGCTGCCGTTATAGAACTCCACCGTCATACGCGATTCTTCAATGGATGTATTCTCATCCACGACCGCGTAAACGGAAAATCCTCCTGCTTTAAAGCTGACCGTATCCTTTTTCGCAAAACTGTCCACGATTTCCGTTTTGTTTTTGCCAAAATGAAGAACGCGCGGCTGATCAATATCTGCGCCATCCATCTGAATGTCCACATTGACCTTGCTGCCTTCTGCAGGCTGGATCTCTTTTCCGTCGTTCAGTATCGTGATATCAAAGAAACGGGCGTACGGAAGCGTCCCGGACTTGATATGCAGTTTGTTTTCCGTCTTCTTAAGATATTCCTTATATTCATCAGAACCTTTGGAAATCTCCCGGACCTTCAGCACCGCTCCCTCCGGGATCGCCGCGTCGGCTCCGCAGGTCAGCGTAACCCTGTATTTCTGCCCGTCACTTGTCAGCACGTTCGTTTCAAGCGTTGTACCCACGATCGCGTAAACAGACGGATCAGACGCTGAAAATTCCGCACTGACGCCGAACAGTTCATTCTTGACTTCCGCGTCTTTGACGACCTTTACATTGCCGTTATCCTCAATACGTACGACACGGAGCTCCTTACCGCCGATGTGGTTGCTCCCGGTCATTGTAATATTTACTTTTCCGGAATCCGCCGGCTTCACTTCCTTACCAGCGGCATCAATAAAGGAAATATCAACTGCGGCAAGATCACTGACCTCACGATCCAGTAATGCCTTTGTTTTCAGTCTGATCCTGCTTTTCTTACTTTCTTCAGCCGCTTTCAGTCTGATCTTTGTGCCCGCAGGAAATACGCCCTTTTTTGCTGTGGCCCGAACCGTCAGCTTTCCGAGCGTACCCGTAACATCCAGCGCCGGCATCGACGCCTCTGCGTCCTCTTTTTTATCCTTACTGCTTTTTTCTTTCTTATCTTTACTGTCTTTTCCTTTTTTATCTTTTTCCTTACTATCTTTACTATCTTTCTGTTTATCTTCCTTTTTTGCTTTCTGTGAATCGTCTTTCCCGGCTTTCCCGGCTTCCGACCCGTCATCTTTTCCGGATTTTACGGAGTCTTTCTCCGTCTTTGCGCTGTCCGGGTCATCAGACGAAGCTTTATCACCCGCATCAGAAGAAGACGCGTCATCTGCCGGTTCCACGGCATCGGACTTCAGTCTCGTAGTATTTTCACTCTTTTCACGATCTTTCTTTTCCTGCTCTTTAATCTTTTCTTTAGATTTAGCAGATCCGGCCTTTTCATGATCTTTGGCCTTTCCTTTGTTCTGTGCTGTCTTTGCCGGTTTCTGAGCACGCGAAACATCGCCTTCGCCAAGCGCGAAGGACGGCAGCATAAACGACAATGCAGTTATCACGCACAGCGCAATAATCGCAGCACGCTTTTTAATACTCCTGTTCCTCGGTTTATTGTTCATGGCTATCCTGCTCTTTCCCATTCAGATACATTCACTCCTGAACGATCCACATCTATACAACTCTCTCACATCTCCGGATCCCGTCCATTATAAACATTCCGGAAACTCAAGATATTTTCCCTTATATCACTTGTTATAATCTACACCGATTCTTCACAAAACGCAAGTGATATTTTTAACAATTACGGCGATAATCCTTCTTTTTCTTTTGACAACATGCCAAAAACATTGGTATAAACAGAGTTCTATTTGCTATGTATTTTTTTGTACTTTTTTCAGACCATGAATCCCGAAAATTGCACCCTGCCTTTATATAATAACTGTGTTATATTACACCACATTTCCCGCCGCATATTGCGTCAAAATTGCCCCGTTTTATTACAGTTTCAATAAACTAAAAGCCTGAATTCTGATCATACGATGCATGATTCTAAAAATTTTGTACAAAAGCTTTCCTGAAAATGATATAATTGAATCCAGATTTTAAATGAAAGGAAATTTTTTTATGAATATTGTATGTTTGGATTTGGAAGGCGTTCTTGTCCCGGAAATCTGGATCGCTTTTGCAGAAGCAGCCGGTATCCCGGAGCTAAAGCGTACGACCCGCGACGAGCCCGATTACAACAAGCTTATGAAATTTCGTCTCGACATTTTGGAGAAACACGGACTGGGATTGAAGGAGATTCAGAAAACGATCAGCGAGATTGATCCGCTGCCGGGCGCCCGTGAATTCATTGATGAAATCCGTTCCATTACTGAACTGGTGATAATCAGTGACACATTCACGCAGTTCGGAAAACCGCTGATGGCTAAACTCGGCTATCCGACACTTTTCTGCAACACACTCAGCACCGCGCCGGACGGAAAGATCGACGGATACACGATGCGGCTTCAGGACTCAAAGCTGAACACGGTCAAAGGGCTTCAGTCTATCGGGTTTGACACGATCGCGGCCGGCGACAGTTTCAACGACCTCGGCATGATCCGCGCCAGCAAAGCCGGTTTCCTCTTCCGGTCGACCGACGAGATCCGCAAAGCCAATCCGGACATCCGCTCTTTTGAAGAATATAGTGAACTCCTGGACGCCATTAAGAAAGCGATTGATTAACAGAAATTTCCACCCGGTTTTCCCTTGTTTAAAACGACAAAACCGGGTGCTGTTTTTTGTTGTTTCCTGCGCATTCAGACACATGCATAGCGCTCGTTTCAAGCCTTGCAGGATAATCGGACAGTTTTTTGATATTAATTTAACAAATCTATTGACTATACTACCCTGCGACCTGTAAAATGGAACTGAAATATAATGAATGAAATTTTTCGGATTGCATGATTATTCAGACTGTTCAGGATTCAACCTGTTCAGGAACCTGAAACCTTTTGTCCTTCTGAAACGTCTTCATTATATTAACTCTGAATAACTGCGACTCTCAGTCAGAATAATGAAAAGTTCAGGATATTATCCATAGAGCGCAATCGGATGCATTTTCACGTTTTGACAAAAGGCCGCGGTTTAAAAGTGTCTAAAATTTAATATTTATTCATTAACAGATAGATCAGCGGTGATCTGTCTGACGTATACTTCTACATGTTTTTTAAGGAGGAAAAAATGCTGGATAAATCTTTTTATGAAAAGACGGATGAGATACTCAGCAACTACTCCCTGGAGGAGAAGTCACTGATTCCGATCGCTCAGGACGTCCAGGCGGCGTTCACGTACATTCCGCCTGAGATCCTGTGCTATGTAGCCAGTAAGATCGGTATCTCTGATGCGAGAGCGTACAGTGTTACAAGCTTTTATGAGAATTTCTCTTATGAGGCAAAGGGAAAATATGTCATCAAAGTTTGCGACGGTACTGCATGCCACGTAAAGAAATCCGTACCTATTTTGAATGAACTCATGACACAGCTCGGGCTGGGTGACGGCAAGGTTACGAGTGATGATAAGCTTTTCACAGTTGAAACTGTATCATGTCTCGGCGCATGCAGTCTTGCTCCTGCTGTAACCGTAAATGACGAAGTCCATCCTAAGATGAATCCGGACAAGATCGTTGAACTGATTGAGAATCTTCGAAAGGAACAATAATGAAACTTGAAAACAGAACGCAGCTGGAGCTGCTCAGAGAAAAATGCAAAGAATCTGTTGCAAAAGAACCCTGTCGTGTTCTCGTCTGCGGAGGTACTGGATGCCTGGCAGGCGGATCCCAGAAAATTTATGAACGTTTCCAGGAACTTTCCAAGGACGTTAAGGCCGTAGAGGTTGAATTTGGTCCTGAAATCGCTCATAAGGCTGAAGAAACTGCTCATAAAAAGAGCGGTTGCCACGGCTTCTGTGAAATGGGTCCTCTGGTAAGAATCGAACCTTATAACTATCTTTACATTCACGTAAAACTTGAAGATTGCGAAGAAATTTTCAAAAAGACAATCCTCAAGGGCGAACCAATTGAACGTCTGATGTATACTACGGAAGGCGTCGTTTACCCGACTCAGGAAGAAATTCCTTTCTATGCAAAGCAGACACGTCTGGTTCTGAAGAACTGCGGACACATCGCTGCTGAAGACATTGAAGACGCAATCGCGGTAGGCGCTTATGAATCACTTGAAAAGGCACTCTTTGAGATGACTCCGGAGGCAATCATCCAGGAGATCAAGGATGCCAAGCTCCGCGGACGCGGAGGCGCGGGATTCCACGCCGGCACCAAATGGAAACAGGTTGCGGAACAGGAAGAAAAGACTCGTTATGTCGTCTGTAACGGGGACGAAGGTGACCCGGGTGCTTTCATGGACAGATCCGTCATGGAAGGTGACCCGCACAGAATGATTGAAGGTATGATGATCGCCGCGTATGCTGTCGGCGCACAGAATGGCTACATCTACGTGCGTGCGGAATATCCGCTGGCAATCAGAAGACTGCGGATCGCGATCCAGCAGGCTGAAGAATACGGACTGCTCGGAGACAACATCCTCGGAACAGATTTCTCGTTCCACCTTCATATCAACAAAGGCGCAGGCGCATTTGTATGCGGTGAAGGTTCCGCTTTGACTGCGTCAATCGAAGGTAAGCGCGGAATGCCTCGTCAGAGACCTCCTCGTACTGTAGAAAAAGGCCTGTGGGCTAAACCGACAGTACTGAACAATGTAGAAACTTACGCGAACGTTCCTATGATCATCAAGAACGGTGCAGAATGGTACTCCGGAATCGGTACTCCGGACAGCCCGGGAACAAAGGCGTTCGCTCTGACCGGTAACGTTAATAATACAGGACTGATCGAGGTTCCGATGGGAATCACGCTCAGAGACGTCATCTTTGATATCGGCGGCGGTATCGCAAACGGCAAGAAGTTCAAGGCCGTACAGATCGGCGGACCTTCCGGCGCATGTCTGACGGAAGAGAATCTTGACCATAATATGGACTTTGACTCACTGAAGGCAATCGGCGCAATCATCGGATCCGGTGGTCTCGTTGTCATGGATGAGGACAACTGTATGGTAGAAGTAGCGCGTTTCTTCATGAACTTCACACAGCGTGAGAGCTGCGGTAAATGCGTTCCATGCCGTGAAGGAACCAAGAGAATGCTTGAGACTCTCGAGCGGATCATTGCCGGAAATGGTAAGATGGAAGACCTCGACCTGCTGAGAGAACTTGCGGACATGATTTCCAACTCCGCTCTCTGCGGACTCGGAAAAACAGCTCCTAAGCCTGTTATCAGTGCTCTCAAAGCCTTCCCTGAAGAGTTTGAGGAACACATTAAAGAGAAGAAATGCAGAACCGGTATCTGCAGTGCCCTTGTTTCATACGTCATCGATCCTGAGAAGTGCAAAGGCTGCTCCAAGTGCGCACGCAACTGCCCTGTTGATGCGATCAGCGGTGAGATTAAATCACCATTTGTCATTGATACAGAAAAATGCATCAAGTGCGGCACATGTATGGAAAACTGCAACTTCGGCGCTATCTACACCGCTTAATGCTTAATGGAGGTTTGAAATATGGGACACATGATAATAAACGGGAATAGAGTTGAATTCACCGATGAAAAAAATGTACTGACTGTAATCAGAAATGCCGGGATCGATATCCCGACCCTCTGTTATCACCCGGATGTAGCCGCTTACGGTTCCTGCAGACTCTGTACCGTAGAAGACGACAGAGGCAAGACGTTCGCGTCCTGCGCGGAAGTGCCTAAGGACGGTATGGTCGTTTATACCAATACCGAGAGACTGATGCACTATCGCCAGATGATCATCGAACTGTTGCTTGCGTCACACGACCGTGACTGTACGACATGTTCAGTAAACGTTGACTGCCATCTGCAGGATCTGGCACACAGAATGGGCGTAACAGATGTACGCTTTAAAAATACCAAGGAAATCCATCCGATCGATGCGACTTCCCCATCCATCATCAGAGACCCTAATAAATGTATCCTCTGCGGAAACTGTGTTCGTGCCTGCGACACTGTTCAGTCTGTAAACGCGATTGAATTCGCATACAGAGGAACCGACGCGCTGGTAACTCCGGCATTCAACAGAACAGTTTCTGAGACTGATTGCGTCGGATGCGGACAGTGCAGAATCGTCTGCCCTACTGCCGCGATTAAAATTAACACAAACACAGACGAAGTATGGCAGGCTCTGCTTGATCCTGGCACGATCGTTGTCGCTCAGATCGCGCCTGCAGTCCGTGTTTCCCTCGGAGATAAATTCGGGCTGCCTAAGGGCTATAACGTTATGGGAAGCCTCGTAAGCATTCTTCATAAGATCGGCTTTGATGAAGTTTATGATACAAACTACTCTGCCGACCTTACGACACTGGAAGAATCCGCGGAATTCCTTGAGCGTTTCACTCAGAATAAGAATATGCCGCTGTTCACTTCCTGCTGCCCTGCATGGGTTAAATTCTGTGAAACACGTCATCCTGATCTGGCGCATCATATTTCCACATGCCGTTCACCGATGGGCATGTTCGGCGCGATCATTCAGGATTACTTCCGTGATCCGGAAAAGAACAACGGCAAGAAGCTCGTATCCATCGCGATCATGCCTTGTACAGCTAAGAAGGGCGAATGTCTCCGTCCGGATAATACGACATACGGCGTTCAGGATGTCGATTACGTCCTGACAACAGAAGAAGTTTATCAGATGATCAGAAAATCCGGCTATGAATTCGATAAAGTCGAAATCGAATCCCCTGACGTACCGTTCGGTATCGGAACAGGCGGAGCCCAGATCTTCGGCGTAACCGGCGGTGTTACAGAAGCTGTACTCCGTCGCCTGAGTGACGATCATCATCGCGACGCTATGAAGGCAATTGCTGAGAGCGGCGTCCGCGGAGATGACGGAATCAAGGAATTCAGCGTAGACTATCAGGGCCACAACGTACGTATCTGCGTTGTCAGTGGTCTCGCCAACGCGAACAAGGTTATGAACGATATCCGTTCAGGAGCCAAGGAATATGACCTCGTTGAGGTTATGGCCTGCAGACGCGGCTGCATCATGGGCGGAGGACAGACCTCCAGATCCGGCCCTCGTACGCGTATCGGACGTATGGCTGGAATCTATGAGATCGACGCTCAGCTGCCGATCAAGAAATCAGACGAGAACCTGACAGCTACCCTGCTTTACGACGGTCTCCTCAAGGGCAAAGAGCATGATCTGCTCCACAGAAACTTTGATGCTATGAAGGAAGCTCTTCCTGACATCGCTGCAGAATACACAAACATTTTTGAGTAATCGGCGGCTTTGAGTAACGGACAGCAACATAAACACAGACAAACGTCAGCATAGACAGTAGAAGTTGAATGTTGAATAAAGATTAAACAAAACCGGGACGGTGCGCACTGCATCGTCCCGGTTTTTCTTACAGATAAAACCCGGGGCCGCTGCATAACTCATCGGCCCCGGGTTATTTGTTTCTATATCAGATTATATAATGCCGGTATCCAGACATTCCGTCTGAAAGCATTTCTTCTACAGAATTCATCTCCTTTTAGTTCATCGCCTTTACTTCATCAAAGACATCCGTAACTTCTTTGGCCGGCGGCGGTGTCAGAAGACTAACGACAACCAGTACGATGCAGTTGACAATGAATGCCGGAAGCAGCTCATAAATGGCAAATACACCGCCCAGTTTGGCAATTCCGAACTTCCAGATGAAGATCATCGCGCCGCCGCTGATAACACCTGCTACCGCACCGTAGATATTTGTGCGTCTCCAGAACAGTGAGAACAGCATCAGCGGACCGAAGGAAGCACCGAAACCTGCCCAGGCAAAGGATACAATACGGAATACGGAACTGTCTGGATTCCATGCAAAGAATACAGCAACGATGGCAATGCAGATTACCGCGATACGCGCCACTTTAATCTGCTTCTGCTCATCCGCATCCTTCATAAAGAAACGCTTAACGATATTTTCAGATACACTTGAAGATGCCGCGAGCATCTGTGAATCAGCTGTAGACATTACAGATGCCAGGATTCCTGCCAGAATCACGCCGGCAACAAGTGCTACGAACGGATTAATCTTTGCGATTACACGTGCCATATAAACGATGATACGCTCAGGGTCAAAGTTTTTGTCAATGATGCCATTCTTTACACAGAATGAGTATCCGATTACGCCGATAAAGATCGCGACAAACATTGCGATGACAACCCAAACCGTTGCAATACGACGGGACAGCTTCAGTTTATTCTTGTCATCAATTGCCATGAACCGCAGCAGAATGTGCGGCATTCCAAAGTATCCGAGACCCCACGCCATTGTAGAGATGATCGGCAGGAGTCCATAGGATCCGGCGCCGTTCAGACTGAAATAATGTCCCTTAGGAACTGCTGTAGCCGCATTGGCCGCGTTATCCATTGCTGCGCCAAAGCCACCCGCACTGCTGACGCCAACGCCGATAATAACGAGCAATGCGATCGTCATGATGATACTTTGAATAAAGTCCGTAGTGGAAGCCGCGAGGAATCCTCCAAGGATCGTATAAACAGCGATAACGCACGCGCCGATAATCATGGCTGTGTGATAATCAACACCAAACAGGCTGTTGAACAGCTTTCCGATCGCAGAGAAGCCGGAAGCCGTATACGGTACGAAGAAAATGATAATGATAATTGCTGAAATGACAAGCAGCACACCTTTCTTCTCTCCGTAACGGAAAGAAAAGAAATCAGGGAGTGTGAACGCGCCGATCCTTTCAGAATAATGGCGAAGCGGCTTGGCAACGATCAGCCAGTTCAGATAAGTGCCCAATGCCAGTCCGACCGCTGTCCATACGGCCTCCGCAAAAGTACCGGTCAGACCGACCACGCCCGCCAGCGCGACGCCCGGAAGTCCCATCAGAAGCCAGCTGCTCATATCAGAAGCTTCTGCGCTCATTGCTGTGACAAAAGGTCCCAGCCTGCGGCCGCCCAGGTAAAAGTCATCCGTCGACGCATTTTTCTTTGAAAAAAAGAAGCCGATATAGACAACCAGTACAAGGTAGGCAATAATCGCGATAATAATCATTGCATTTGTCATAATAATTACTCCTTTGATAAAAATTTAATAATCTAAAGTATTATAT
>ONJN01000169.1 GCA_900318155.1 uncultured Eubacteriales bacterium | reverse complement strand
TCGGGAAGCGGCGGAAACCAGGCTGTGACAACGAACAGTGAAGAGGAATCTTTTGTCGTCGGATATACTGATAACTATATTAAAACTTATATTAAAGGCGATGAATCGCTTTTCAATGAATTTGTCCGCGTCCGGCTCACCGGCCGGTACCGCGACGGAATGAGGGGTATCATATTATGAAACTGCATGAAAAAGAAACGGTAACATGTGCTGAAATGAAGGAACTGGAACGGTTGGGTGACGCGGCGGGACTCCCGTATTACCAGATGATGGAGAACGCCGGAACGTGTTCGGCAAAGGAAGTCATGGCGAAAACAGTTGAGCGCGGCGGCAAAGTGGTCGTTTTCTGCGGCAAAGGAAACAACGGCGGTGACGGACTTGTGGTATCGCGGCTCCTGGAAGAAAAGGACTGGGACGTGACACTGGTGCTGGTTGAAGGCCTGCCGGTGACCGTTGATTCAAAGACAAATTATCAGCTGCTTCAGCCCGGGATCAAAGTGGTTTCGATCGATGAAATTGAAGAGGCCGGCAATCTGTACGGCGGCAGGCCGAACGCGGTCGTCGATTCTCTGTACGGAACCGGCTTTAAGGGGCAGCTCCGTGAATCCGGCGCCAAAGCTGTCCGGCTGATGAATGAACTCGGGAAAAACAGCACGCTCTTTGCTCTGGACATCCCGAGCGGTCTGCCGGGCGATGAACCGGCAGTGTCGGAGGAAAGCGGAGAAACTGTATACGGCGACTGTGTCCGCGCGGATTACACGCTGACATTTCACGCGAAAAAACCGGTTCACAGTGTACCGGAAGCCGCGCCGTTCCTTGGCGAGGTAATCGTTGAAGATATTGGTATCGGCGCGATACTGGCTCAGGCAGAGTAAGCAGACGGAAAAAGGGCTGACCGCGTTTTGCGCGGCAGCCCCCTGGAGCAGGATCAGGTCTGACGGATTCCCTTTGTCGAATCCGTCGCGGCCGATCCTTTTTTTGTCTTTTTTTCTTTAATCTTTAGCCTGGTGGCCAGGTGAATTTCCTGTTTCCGAGAATGTGAAGATGCATGTGTTTTACGGTTTGCTGTGCATTGTCGCCGTTGTTGCTGACGACTCTGTATCCGTTTTCGATGCCGAGAATTTTGACGATATCACTGACTTTTGAAAGCATATAGCCGAGCAGTTCCTGGTCTTCCACCGTTACATCATCCAGAGAAGCGATGTGCTTCCTCGGAATCATCAGCGCGTGAACCGGCGCCTGCGGGGCGATATCATTGTAAACACAGATTTTGTCGTCTTCATAAACAATATCGGACGGGATTTCATGCTCTGCAATTTTGCAGAATATACAATCGGACATATTCAGCTCCTTTCTTCTCCGCAGTTCGTTAGCCGGCCGGCAGGCCGGACGATTTCCGGGAGATCGTATTTTCCCGCGCTTACCGGTATTCATGAAAGACGGTTCTGCGGGATATTTCAGCTCTGATAATATTATTATATCATTAGACGTCACTCTGTTTCAATCAGTACATTCAGCCATTTGCGGCTGTGGTAACGGTGATAAACAACGAAAAGTTTTGTCAGGTCGCTCAGGCCGGCCAGGATGACGGCCCAATACAGCGGGACTTTGAGGACAAAGACTCCCAGAGCGGCCAGGCCCAGCTGAATGAAAACATAGAAGATGCAGTCCACGACCATACCGTACAGCGTGTCTCCTCCGGCCCGCAGAATGCCGCCTGTGATCAGATAAGTAATCGATTTTGGGAAGGATGTGACGGCAAATGCCAGGAATACGCGGTACAAAAGCTGTGTCGTCGACGGTCCGAAACCGTAGAAAGCGGCGATCGGGCCGCGGATCAGGATCAGGATCGCGAATACGAAAATATTCAGAATCCAGGTGATGCGGATCGACATGGCGGCCCGTGCTTCGGCCTGTTTAAGATCACTCCGGCCGAGGGAATTTCCGACAATGACCGCGCAGGTGTTGTTGATGCCGAAATTGAGCGACTGCAGGAATTCATGTACAGAATTGGCGATCTGCGCGACCGCGAGCGATTGTGTGCCCAGTTTTCCGTAAATCGCGAACAGCGCGGCGACGGAAAAAGCCCAGGACCCTTCATGAACGATAACCGGCAGCGTTTTTTTCATGACGCTGCGGTATTCGGAGAAAGTGAAGGAAAACAGCTCGCTGAATTTTGCGCGGAAAGGGTGATTTTTTGTCGTATAAATAAAAATGATCAGCGCGGCGCATTCGAAAAACCTCGCGAGTGTTGTGGCGCAGGCTGCGCCGCGTACGCCCAGAAGGGGTATTCCGCAGTGTCCGAAAATCAGGACGTAGTTCAGCATGGCATTGATCGCCAGCGCGGACGCGTTGATCGCGGTCGGAACGCGCAGCATATTGATTGAACGCGAGCCGAAGATGACCGACAGGGAAATGCAGGAAAAAAGGTATGAAAAACAGGCGATTCTGAGATATCCGGAACCCAGTGAGACGACTTCCGGAGCGCTGTCGAACAGCGCGATCAGGCACGGAGCAGCCATGTACGTGCCCGCGACAAAGATTGCCGCCGTGATGGCGCCGGTCATATAGCTCATCCCGAGAATCTTTCGGATTTCTTTGATTCTGCCGGTGCTGATATATTGAGACATGAAAATCGTCGCGCCGCTGAACAGACCGAAGCAGATGACCGTTAATATAAAATAGATCTGGTTTGCCGAGCCGACGGCCGCCAGTTCTTTTTCGCCCAGTTTCCCGACCATCAGCGTGTCGAGCAGGTTGAGGCCGATGCTGATCAGGTTCTGAATCAGAACGGGAACACCGATCGTCAGAATTGCTTTGTAGTATTCTTTGTCGTAAAAATGCATGGGTGTCTGCCTTTATTCTTTCTTTGTGATCCAGAGAATCTCCGGTGGGTTGTTTTTCTGGTTGGGGAGCCCGGCGTATACGACATGGAAACGTCGGGAATCGAGGCTGGAAGCCCATTCCAGGACGGCACTTTTTTCGCGCGCGCCCTCAGCGTGGCCACTGTAAAGTACTGCGGTGACGATTCCGCCGGTGTTCAGGATGTCCAGCGCTTCCGCGAGTCCGGTCAGTGTTGTTTCCGCTGTGGTCGTGATGTTCCTGTCCCCGCCGGGAAGGTATCCCAGGTTGAAAACGACCGCGTCAGGAGCCCGGCCGTCCGCGTAGGATCTCATTCTGACAAAGGAATCCCGGACCACCTGTACACTGCCCGCGATGTTCGGACCCAGACGGGATGTCAGCAGATCGTAAGTGTTTTTTACAGCAGTTTCCTGGATATCCATGGCCAGAACCAGCCCTTTATCTGCAGTGTCCCCGCTGCCGCTGTCCACAGCGTCATCTTCCCCGCCGCACACCGCTTTAGCCAGCTCCAGCGTATCGCTGCCGTTGCCGCATGTCGCGTCAATGACAAACGAGTTTTTGTGAATATATTCTTTTGTGACGGTCATAGCAAGTTTGACCGTCTTTGTAATCAGGTTGTGTTTTGTATTCATAATTTAATTTTTTTCGTTTCCATTTATCCGTAATCGTCTGAATTTGTCCTAAAAATTACCAATATTAACCGGAAAATGTGTGATTTTAAAATACTTTTAAAAATAATACACTGACATACAAATTTGTACAATAACAATTCTTGATTACCATTTCCAAAAATAGTATAATATTCCCGCTGCAGCGAGTACTGTTCACTGCTAAAATGTTCAGGTGAGGAGGTGAATCATTAAATGGCACAGGTATTTGTCAGAGAAAACGAGAGCCTGGAGAGCGCTCTGAAGCGTTTCAAGAGATCATGCGCCAGAGACGGCGTCATGGCTGAGGTCAGAAAAAGAGAGCATTATGAAAAGCCGAGCGTAAAGAGAAAGAAAAAATCTGAAGCAGCCAGAAAGAAGGCCAGGAAGTACTAATTTCAGCACCTTTGATGAAATAGAGGTGAGTAACATGGGATTAAAGGAACAGCTGATAGAAGACTATAAGTCAGCAATGAAAGCGCATGACGACGTTTCCAAAAAAACGATCAGTATGGCACGGGCCGCAATCAAACAATATGAGATCGACAACCGGGAAGAACTGGATGATTCAGGCGTGATCGCAGTCTTACAGAAACAGGTGAAACTGCGTAAAGACGCACTCGCTGATTTTGCAGAAGCAAATAGAACAGATCTAGTCGACAGTTATAATAATGAAATAGCAGTTCTTGAAAAATATTTACCGGAACAGATGTCGGAGAATGAGATCCGGGAAGTTGTGGAGAAAACTGCGGAAGAACTGAACGTGGAGAGATCCGGGAAAAGCATGGGCAAGCTGATGGGACCGGTCATGAAGAAGCTGAAAGGCCGGGCTGACGGTAATGCTGTCAGGAAAGTCGTTACAGAATTTCTTTCGGAATAATTTAATCACATATAGAGAGAGAACATCGCTTTATGCGGTGTTCTCTTTTTACAAAACGTCCGGCAGGGGCACATTCAACAGGGTGAAAGTCCTGAATCTGCGTTTTGGGGTATAGCTATCACGTCGGCGATTTAGTATAATAGTCATAATCGGAGCAGGATAATCGCTGCCCGGGAGGGCCGATCCCGCTCCGCTTCAAATTAATTCAGAAACAATCAGAATACAGAAGGGGAGATTAATACTTGACAAGTCAGATTCCAAAAGATGACACAATGAAAGTGAGTATGATTCCGGGCGTCGGCGCCAAAGGCGGAGAGAGCCGGATGATCACGATGGAGATCGACGATGAAATTGACCGCGAAGAGCTTTTTGGAAATATGGATAATAATATCCGGAAGATCAAAGAAAAGACCGGTGTGGACATCATTCAGCGAGGCAGTTCGCTGCTGATTAAATCCTCTGATCCGGCGTCGGCGGAACAGGCACGGAGCATTCTGCAGGAGCTGGTCGCCACGATCCGGCGTGGTGAGAAGCTGGATCAGCAGAAAGTCGATTACGTGATACAGTTGAAAGACGAGGGCATTTCTTACAGCGAGCATGATGATATAAATAAGGATATTATTTGTTTTACGACAAAGGGACGGCCGGTCAGGCCGAAAACGCTCGGACAGGAAGCTTACGTTAAAAGCATGCGCAGGCGGGACATCGTTTTCGCGATCGGACCCGCCGGAACCGGTAAAACATATATTGCGGTCGCCATGGCGGTGACGGCACTGAAAGCCAGACAGGTCCAGAAAATCGTTTTGACGCGGCCTGCTGTGGAAGCAGGGGAAAACCTCGGGTTTCTGCCGGGAGATCTCAGGGACAAAGTCGATCCGTATCTGAGACCTCTTTATGATGCGCTTTATGATGTACTGGGACGTGATAAAGCGCTCGCGCTTCAGGAAAAAGAAGTGATTGAAGTCGTGCCGCTCGCGTACATGCGGGGACGGACACTGGATGATGCGTTTATTATTCTGGACGAGGCACAGAATACGACCCGCGAGCAGATGAAAATGTTTCTGACGAGAATGGGATTCGGATCAAAAGTCGTTGTCACCGGCGATGTTACGCAGATCGATTTGCCGAAGGGCAAAAAAAGCGGGCTGATCGACGCGGAACGCGTGCTTAAAGGCGTTCGCGGCATCGCATTTAACTATTTGAAGGAAGTGGATGTTGTGCGTCATGAAATGGTCAAGCGTGTAATCAGGGCGTACGATAATTACTATAAAAAGCATCCGAATGAAAAGTTTGAGAAGTAGCCGCAAGTCTGCAGGCGGTGTGCCGGCAGTTCATCCGGGCAAAGGATATCAGAAAGGAATGCAGGTTATTGAAGATTTATTTTGACGCAGAAGAACAGATTCCGGAGAATCTGCTGGATGCAATATATTCGGCAGGTGCTTTCTGTGAACTGTCAGAAGGGTTCGAAGAGGACGACTGTGAAATCAGTGTGTCGTTTGTCCCGGAAGAAGAAATCCGGAGACTGAATAAAGAATTTCGCGGGATCGACCGGGTGACCGATGTTCTTTCGTTTCCGCAGTATGAAGAACGGGCGGATATGCATGGCGCCGTTGCCGGGATCGGTTTTGTCGAGCTGGGTGACGTTGTAATCTGTACAAAGAGGGCGGAAGAGCAGGCTGTGGAATACGGGCATTCCTTTGACCGTGAGTTTATTTATCTTTTTGTCCACAGCGTCATGCATCTTTTTGGCTACGATCACATGGAAGCAGAAGAAAAAAGTGTAATGAGAGACCGGGAAGAAGAGATTATGCGGCGTCTCGGAATCGGCAGAGAGTGAGACAGGGAAGTTTATGGCGGAAATTACGGAAAGATACAGAGATTTATTTATACAGGCAAAGCAGATGCTGAAGAATGCGTACGCACCGTATTCGGGATTTCCGGTGGGAGCGGCGCTGCTCGTAAAAGGTGAGGATAAAGTGTTTACCGGCGTCAACGTGGAGAACGCCAGTTACGGGGCTGCGATCTGCGCGGAGCGAACAGCATGCACGGCCGCAGTTGCTGCCGGGTACCGGGAATTTGAAGCAGTTGCGGTTGTCTCCGGACGCGGAGCCGTGCCGATGTGCGGAATCTGCAGACAATTTTTGTCTGAATTTTCACCTGAAATGGATGTGATCACAGGTGAGGATGAAGATCATCTGGAGGTCCGGAAACTGTGCGAACTGCTTCCGGAGTCGTTTAAGCTGTAAAGACTGGAGAGGTGAAATGTGAAATCGGGTTTTATTGGAATTACAGGACGTCCGAACGTCGGGAAATCGACACTGCTCAATTCAATTATAGGTGAAAAGATCGCGATTACGGCCGACAAGCCGCAGACGACCAGAAACAGCATCCGAGGGATTTATACCCGGAAACCGGGGACGGACGGACCGGACGATGAAGGTGTTCAGTTTGTTTTCATCGATACGCCGGGAATCCATAAAGGGCGTAATAAACTGGGCGTGACTATGACGGAGAAGGCGCTGGATACAATGAAGGAAGTAGATCTGGTGCTCTTTCTCGTAGACAGCGGCCCGGGGGAGGGCAAAGGCGATCAGTTTATCGCGGACATGCTCAAGGATATCAAAACGCCGAAGATTCTGGTCGTTAATAAAATCGATATCATGGATCCGGAAACGTATCTTGAAATATATAATCATTACGACCAGATGGGGATTTTTGATGATATTTACGGAACTTCGGCACTGAAAGGAAAAAATATTCGTGATCTGAGAAATCGGATTGAATCGTTCCTGGATGAGGGTCCGATGTATTTTCCGGGCGACATGGTGACCGATTACCCGGAGCGTTTTCTGGTCAGTGAGGTTGTCAGAGAAAAGGCGCTGATGTATCTTAATGAGGAGGTTCCGCACGGTATAGCCGTAGAGGTGGAATCGTTCCGTGAAACAAAAGGTCTTCTCAGCATCGGTGTTGTTATTTACTGCGAAAAAAAATCGCACAAAGGGATCATTGTCGGAAAGAAAGGTAAAAAACTGAAAGGCATCGGAAAAGCCGCGAGAGAAGAACTGGAAGCGCTGCTCGGAATCAGGATCCATCTGGAAACCTGGGTAAAGGTCAGGGAAGGATGGAGAGACAGTAAATCCGCGCTGACCAGTTTCGGCTATCTGGAAAAGGATCTGTGATATGAATCTGAACTCGGAGGGTATTGTGCTCAGACAGACAAAGACGACCGGCGGCCGGACGATGGTTCTTCTGTTCACAAAAGATTACGGAAAGCTCAGTACGGGAACCAGCATCACCGGAAGAAAAAAAGCGCGGTCTTCGCTGGCGCTCCATCCCTTCACATACGGAAATTATCAGATTTTTGAAAGCCGTAATTACAGAAATATCGACCGGGCGGATGTGATCCGGAGTTTTTATAAAATCGGTGAGGATCTCGATAAATACATGTACGCCTCCTGTGCGCTCGAGCTGACGGAAAAGATTCTGCCGGAAAATCTGCCGCAGCCGGTCGTGTTCGATCTTCTGATTGAATTCCTCGGCGAGCTGCAGGACCGGAAGAAAAAATATGATACTTTGCTTATTGCTTATGAAGTCAAACTTCTGAAAATACTCGGTGTCAGTCCTGTTTTGAACCGGTGCGCGGGATGCGGAAAAAAGGAAGAGCTGGAGTATTTCAGTGTTCCGGCCGGAGGGATGTACTGCGCTTCCTGCGTCAGAAGTGAAGAACAGGATGAAATAAACCGGCAAAAGACTTCGGATAAGCGTCAGGAATGTTTGATTTATCGGCCGGATTTTGATATTATGAAAGTTATAAGATATTTAGAAAAAAATCCTTTGACATCACTAAAAAAACTTGCGCTGAATCAGAACGCGGCAGAGTTTTTAATGGATCTGCTGAAAAAATATTTCTCATATCATCTGGATGTGACAGATCTGAAGAGTGAAAGGTTTTTCGATAATAATCGATAGGAGGGAAGAGCATGGAAATTACACTGGAAAAAATCGAACTGGTTAAGGACAGAACGGGTGTTACATATAAAGAAGCTAAAGACGCATTGGAAGAATCAGCCGGAAATGTGGTAGACGCAATCATTTCGATCGAAGAGACGATCGACCGCCAGATCGCGCCGAAAAGAATCGGTAAAAGCGGAGAAGAGTTACTCTCCAAGATTACTGAGATCGTGCAGCGCGGAAATGCGACACGGATTAAGGTAACACGTGAGGATACGCTGCTTCTTAACCTGCCGATCAATGCAGGCATTGTCGGCATCATTCTCGCGCCATGGGGAATCCTGGCTGGTGTTATTGCGGCATTTGGCTTCAGCTGCAGGATCGAGATTATTCGTTCCGACGGATCTGTCATCGATGTTTCCGACAAAGCCGGCGAAGTTTATGAAGACGCCAGGACGAAAGGCACAAGAATTTACGACGAGTTTAAGGAAAAAGCACCGAATGTATATGAAACGGTTAAGGAAACAACTGACAAGGCCATGAGCAAGGCACGCGGCGCCGCAGAGAAAATAAAAAACAAGAAAGACATGGCAGAAGCGGAAGACCTTGCAGAAGACTTTGACAAAGAATGGTTCAGTGACGGCGGGGATTATCATGATCCTGAAGAAAAAAAGGACGACGAAGAGATTAAAGAAACTAATAAGGATAATAAAGACACAGATAGTACAGACACGGATGATAAGGACGACAAGGAGAATAAAGAAACCGATAATAAGGAAGATAAAGATTGATCTTCAAAGAATATCGGCGATAAAGAATAAGACGTAACGGACTTATGCTTTCAGATTTTTGTTCCGCGGCGGCTAAAAACCATTAGCCGCACTATTTATAAATTTATAAGAAAGTTGGTAAGTAAATGAGTAAAGAAGTCACTATGGAAAAAATCGTTGCTCTGGCTAAGAACAGAGGTTTTGTGTATCCGGGATCGGAGATTTACGGGGGTCTGGCAAATACATGGGATTATGGTCCGCTCGGCGTTCTGTTTAAGAATAATGTAAAAAAAGCCTGGTGGAAAAAGATGGTCCAGGAAAACAAATATAACGTCGGCCTGGATGCGGCAATCCTCATGAATCCGAAAACGTGGGAAGCTTCAGGACATCTGAGTAATTTTACCGACCCGCTGATTGACTGTAAGAACTGTAAATCAAGATGGCGCGCGGATAAAATGATCGAAGAGTTCAACTTTGACAATGACCTCGGCGAAATCATCGTTGACGGATGGAGCAATGAGGACATGGAGAATTATATCAGCGATCATAAAATCGCTTGTCCGCAGTGCGGAAAGACAGACTTTACTGAAATAAGACATTTCAACCTGATGTTTAAGACATTCCAGGGCGTGACGGAAGACAAAGCCGCAGAGATTTTCCTTAGACCGGAAACCGCGCAGGGTATTTTTGTCAATTTTAAGAACGTACAGCGCACAACGCGTAAAAAGATTCCTTTCGGAATCGCGCAGATCGGAAAAGCGTTCAGAAACGAGATTACGCCGGGCAACTTCACATTCAGAACGAGAGAATTTGAACAGATGGAGATCGAATTCTTCTGCAAGCCTGGTGAAGATCAGGAATGGTTCCGGTACTGGAAAGATACTTGTTACAATTTCCTGCTTTCCCTGGGAATGACGCCTGAAATGGTAAGACTGAGAGACCATACACCGGAAGAACTTTCGCATTACAGTTCTATGACAACAGATATCGAGTATCTGTTCCCGTTTGGCTGGGGCGAACTGTGGGGAATCGCAGACAGAACCGACTTTGACCTCAAGAGCCATACAAAAGCTTCCAATGAAGAATTGTCTTATACAGAGGGCGAAGGTGCTGAAAGAGAAACGTACATTCCTTACTGCATCGAGCCGTCCGTAGGAGCTGACCGTGTCGCGCTGGCATTCCTCGTCGATGCTTATGATGAAGAAAAGCTTACGGATTCCAAGGGGAAAGAAGACACGAGAGTTGTTCTGCATTTCCATCCGGCTCTTGCACCGTACAAGGCGGCCGTTCTGCCGCTTGCCAGAAAACTCGCGGATCAGGCCGAAGAAGTTTACGATCAGCTCGCAAAGTGTTTTGACGTTGATTTCGATGTTACCGGTTCAATCGGACGGCGTTACAGAAGACAGGATGAAATCGGCACGCCGTTCTGCATCTGCGTGGACTTTGACACGGAAAATGACGGTTGCGTAACAATCAGAGACAGAGATACGATGGAACAGGTAAGACTTCCGATCAGTGATGTCAGAGGTTATATTGAAGAAAGACTTGAATTTTAAGTCAATACCGGAATAATCAGCTTCACCGCTAACGCGCTTCGGTCATGAAGACAAAAGACAAAGGGTGAGGATCAGTTTATGGAAGAAAAGTTCGTATATTCCTTCAATGAAGGATCAAAAGATATGAAAGATATTCTGGGGATCAAGGGGGCCAGTCTTGTGGAAATGACACAGATCGGTCTCCGGGTCCCTTTCGGTTTTACAGTTACGACGGAGGCCTGCAGAAAGTTTTATGAGAACGATGAAACGATCTGCCGTGTGCTCAGGGATGATATCAGACTGAAGATCGAAGAACTGGAAGGTGTCATGGAAAGGCAATTCGGCGATCCGGAGGATCCGCTGCTGGTTTCTGTACGATCAAGTTCGCCGGAGCCGATTCCCGGCCTGATGGATACTGTTCTGAATCTTGGGTTGAATGATGAAACGGTGAGAGGACTTGCCGAGACATCCGGAAATGCGCTGTTTGCGTATAACAGTTATCTTAAATTCATCCGGATGTTTGGTACGAGAGTGCTGAATATCGATGATGAGTGCTTTGCCGATGCGGACAGGCAAGATCTGACGGATTTCGTCGATCCGTTTTTGACAGATGAACTGAGAAAGCGTATCTGGGATTATAAAATGGTAATCCGTGAGACGGCCGGGACTGAGATTCCGGACGATCCGATGGAGCAGCTTTTTATGGCGGTGGCCGCTGTTTTCAGATCGTGGAGAAATGAGAACGCGGCGATGTTCAGGAAACAAAACGGAATCAGCCGTGAATACGGTGCGACGGCAATTATCCAGGCGATTGTTTTCGGCAATAAAGGAATGGATTCCGGAACAGGGATCGCTTTTACAAGAAATCCAAAGACGGGGGAACCGGAAGTGTCAGGAAAGATTCTTTTTAATGCGCAGGGAGATTCCCTGACTTCGGATGACTGGACGCCGGAACCGATCGAGAGCTTGAAAAGACGTTTGCCGGGGACCTTTAACAATTTTGTTCATGTGTGTGAAGTGTTGGAAAAGCATTACACCGATATGCAGGAAATTGAGTTTTCGATCGAAAACGAAAAGCTTTATCTTCTGCAGACAAGGGACGCCAGAAGATCGGCACAGGCTGCAGTTAAGATTGCCGTCGATATGGTCGAAGAAGAAATCATCGACAGAAAAACGGCTATACTCAGAATGACGCCGGAACACATTGAACATTTGCTTTTTCCTCATTTTGACCCTGAGGAGAATTATGATGCGATGCTTATAGGAAGCGGTTACCCGGCGGCACCGGGTTCTGCGACCGGACAGATCGCGCTTGATCCGGATGATGCGGCAGTCAGGAAAATGGACGGCCAGCGGGTGATCCTGGTGCGGCGTGACGCGGCCACGGAGGATGTCGAAGGAATCTACAGTGCAGACGGGATACTGACCGCGCGCGGTGGTTCTTCACTGCACACTGCCGTTGTTGCCAGAAGCATGGGGAAATGCTGTATTACAAACTGCCGGGATCTGGTCATAGACGATCATGAAAAGCGTATTTATTT
>ONJN01000027.1 GCA_900318155.1 uncultured Eubacteriales bacterium | reverse complement strand
CATCTTAAGGAAATCCGGGCAGCCGCGAAAGAACATCTTATCCGCGGGGATTATTCAAATCACGTGGTCAAAGACCATTTCCGGCATCATTTCAACAATGTGGAAACGACCTGTGTATCATTGACATTCTCAACGCCGGAAGAAGATCTGAAAGTGTTTGCAGATATGACTCCTCTTCTGTTCAATGTTGACAAAAGTTGTCTTGATCTCGCTAAAATCAGAGAATTGACTATTGAAGCCGAGATTTTAACGGGTTTTTAACAAATTATTGAAAAAATAGTTGCTTTTTTATTATAATAGCGGTACAATACTTACAGTTAAATTATTAACAATCAAACTCAATACTATTTGTATCGGCGACGGTCAGGGAAGAGCACCACTTGCCGGGAATGTCAAGGGGCAGTTACCCGGGGCCGTTTCGTATGATAACGATAAATATTGATTACAGGAAATACCGCTTGGGCACATACGTGCCGAAGCGGTATTTCCTTTTCAGAAGAAGCGTTTATTTAACAACGCCGAAGACTCAGTCATTAACTCGCTCGCCGGGCGCTGACCTGTAACTGCCGGGGCAATGATGACAAAACTTTGTGAAAAAAGTAATATTCAATTATTACAATTCTATGCTATAATAATAACAAAGAAAAATTTCTGAAAATTCAGGAGGTATTACTATGTTTGAATGTGGTTTTATTTATGTTGCGCCAGGTCTCGATCCAAAGGTACAGCGTACATCAATTCCGTCGACTGACATCAATATGAACGTTATCGGATGTGCAACATATGCAGAAGCTGAAGAAGTAGCCAAAGAACTGGTAGCGATGGGATGCACTGCCGTTGAGCTCTGCGCAGGTTTCGGAAACGAAGGAATCGCACGCATCAAGAAGGCTGTCGGCCCGGGAATCGCTGTTGGCGCAGTTAAATTTGATTTTCATCCTGCTTTTGAGTTCCAGAGCGGCGACGACCTTTTCCAGTAAAGTATTTAAAACGGCAGACGAGACATCTGTCGAATCACAAAGAATACACCGGTTATCTCGGATTACCGGTGTATATTTTTTTCAGATAAACGGAGATGATGACAAAATGAGAAAAATACTCTTTATCAACGCCTGCTTCCGTCCGGAATCACGGACAAGGATCCTCGCGGACAGAATACTTGAAAAACTGGACGGAGAAGTCACAGTATTAAATCTTGATGAAGAACAGATTCTACCGCTCACACTGAAAACGATGCGGGAGCGTGACGCGCTGAAAGAAGCAGACGATTATCATAACGAGCTGTTCCGGTATGCCTGGCAGTTTGCGGAGGCGGATGAAATCGTGCTGGCTGCACCATATTACGACATGTCATTTCCGGCTTCGGTCAAAGCATATATAGAGGCAATCTCTGTACGGAAAATAACATATACTTATACGGATCAGGGGATTCCGTCGGGTCTTTGCCGCGCGAACCGCCTGATTTACGTGACGACGGCCGGCGGCCCGTTGTTCGGTTCAAATCTGGGATTTGACTATATCAAAGCAGTAGCGGGCACATACTACGGTATCCGGGATTTTCTTTATTTCCAGGCGGAGAACCTTGATGTTGAGGATGCGGATGTCGATAAGATCCTCAGAAGCGCGCTGAATGAAATTGAGAATTGCGACCAATTATAATAAAACTCACAGCCGACAAAGGTAAACGATAATTATGTTATTGTAATATTGAAAATAAAAAATAATCTTGTGATAATTTTGACAAACAGAAAACTGACATTGTATAATGTCAAGATAGGATTGATGTAATTAAACGACCACATCCGAAGATC
Source organism: uncultured Eubacteriales bacterium (assembly GCA_900318155.1). GTDB lineage: Bacteria > Bacillota > Clostridia > Peptostreptococcales > Anaerovoracaceae > Aminicella. The sequence goes on along the minus strand of ONJN01000027.1, from coordinate 18,404 downwards.
ATGCAAGGCGGGTTTTCTAGAGAGGAATTCGGAATATGATTGATTTAGAAGACTTCAGACAAATTGTTGCGGATGAACTGGACCTTCTGCCTGAAGTGTTTTTTAAGGATCTGAACGGCGGTATAATCGTTCAGGAGAATGTATACCTTCACCCTGACCGGGTTGCTGATGATTTGTATATTATGGGAACCTATTCCCTGAATGCGTCCGGCAGACAGATCACACTGTACTACGGCTCATTCGCGCATACGATGGGAAACGCGGACAGGGAACAGGTCAGAACGAAAGTCAGAGAAGTGCTCAGGCATGAATTCAGACATCATATGGAATTTCTTTCCGGGATTTCGGGTAAAAAATCCCTGGTCGCGGAAGATGAAAGATCGCTGCACGATTATTTCGCGATGCGAAGAAAATGATTTTCATCAGTCTTACAGCAATTATTTTCTTTTGTTTAATTGGGAGGAGTTATTATGAATATCAAAAATTATATTGCTGAATTCATAGGAACTTTTGTATTGGTTCTGTTTGGCTGCGGCACTGCAGTTGCTGCAAATACGCTGCTTGCAAACAATGGAATGACGGTTCCGCTCGGTTTTTCCACTCTTCTGATCGCGCTTGCGTTCGGTCTCAGTATCGTCGCGATGGCTTACTCGATCGGAAACATCTCCGGATGCCATATTAATCCGGCTGTTTCCACAGGTATGCTGGTTGCCGGAAGAATGACAGTCACTGACTTTATCGGATACATCATTTCCCAGTTCCTTGGCGCGCTCATCGGTGCAGTTGTTCTTTATGCAATCGTCGGAAGTAAAACAACACTCGGCGAAAACGGATACGGTGACAGCAGTGCAATGGGTTCAACGATGATGCAGGCAATCTTTGTTGAAATTATCCTGACATTTGTCTTTGTACTTGTAATTCTTGCTGTTACGAGCAAACCAGAACATGGTACAATCGCAGGCATCGTGATCGGTCTCACACTGGCACTGATCCATATGCTGGGTATTCCGTTCACTGGAACTTCCGTAAACCCTGCAAGAAGCTTCGGCCCTGCGGTTCTCGTTGGCGGAAATGCGCTCAAGCAGCTGCCGGTATTCATTATCGCACCGCTGATCGGAGGAATTCTTGCCGCGGTTGTTTACATTTTCCTTTTCAATGACGGAAAGACGGATGCACCTGCAGCAGAAGAAGCAGCATAATCATAATGTATATAATATGATTTAATTCCCGGAAACAGCACACAGCCGGCAGTATAAAAACTGCCGGCTGTATTTTTATAACAGACGCCGGATATCCCCCGCCTCTGCGTTTTACGAAGGCGGCTGGTTCTATCTTCGAACGTCGGTGGCGGGTATCAATCCCCCCGACGCTCTCAGGAGCTGAAGCTCCCGGCGTCTGTTGACGGCGTCGTTCGCGCCGATCAAGCGAGCTTGTTGGAGCTTCGCTCCTGGTTGAAGGGAGTGATGATGTTTTCATTTTTATTGCGCGATCAGGTTGTCGATGTCCTGTGCCATCCTTACCGGATCTGAAACCGGAAGACCTGCGATCAGCAGCGCCTGGTCAAAGAGCAGCCTTGAATACGCGGCCGTCATTTCTTTGCCGTCCGGACCGTCTCCCAGGTTGTACGTTTCCGTAAGGCGATCCCAGACTGGGCTGTCCGGATTGATTTCCAGAACCTTTTCGGCTTTTACCTGGGCTGTTGTCGGACTCTTGGCAAGTGTTTTTTCCATTTCCAGGGAAACTTCGCCGCGGCTGGAGAGGGCAGCGGACACGCTCTTCAGCATGCTGGATAAAACAACGTCGACAACGGCGTCTCCGAGCGTTTCTTTGATGAACCCGAGGATTTCTTTATTGTCCGCGTTGCGCTGTTCCATTGCGATCTTTTCTTCTTCCGTCTGATCGTCTTTCATTTCCTCTTCAGATACAGACTTGAAACCGTGGTCTTTATAGAATCCCATCATTTTCAGCATGAATTCGTCGACTTCATTGGTGCAGTAGAGTACCTCGTACCCTTTATCCTTAACGGCTTCAACCTGCGGGAGCCGATCGATGCTCTCAACGGTGTCGCCCGGGCAGTAGTAGATATACTTCTGATCTTCTCCCATCTTGGCAATATATTCGTCAAAGGTGATCAGTTTCTTTTCCGTCGAAGAGTAGAGCATAATCAGATCAGAGATCTTATCTTTATTGATTCCGTATCCCTCGTAAATACCATATTTCAGATTAAGTCCGAAATCGCCGAAGAATTTTTCGTAACCTTCACGGTCATCCTTCATAAACTGGAGAAGATCATTCTTGATTTTCTTTTCGAGGTTTCTCGCGATGCTCTTCAGCTGGCGGTCGTGCTGGAGCATTTCACGCGAAATATTCAGCGAGAGATCCTGCGAATCGACCAGTCCTTTGACAAAGTTGAAATAGTCCGGAAGGAGTTCTTCGCATCGTTCCATAATCAGCACGCCAGAGGAATAAAGCTGCAGACCTTTTTCGTAAGTCTTTGAATAATAGTCAAAGGATGGCTTTGCCGGAATGAAGAGCAGGGCAGTGTAGCTGGAAACGCCTTCCACGCTCGTTCTGATTACGCGGGCCGGATCTACATAATCGTTATACTTTGTTTTATAATAGTCATAGTATTCTTCATCAGTTACCTGGTTCCTCGGCCGTCTCCAGAGCGGCTCCATGGAATTCAGCTGTTCCATCTCTTTATAAGTCTCCGTCTTCGGCTCCTCGTCATCCGGCGCTCCGTCTTCCTTCGGAAGTTCACGGGTCTTGGTGACCATCATCTTGATCGGATAGTGGATGTAATCAGAATACTTCTTGATCAGCTGACGAAGCGTAAAGTCTTCAAGGAATCTTGAATATTTTTCATCATCAGTGTCTTCCTTGATGTGAAGGACGATTTCCGTTCCGATATCGCTCTTCTCAGCCGGTTCGACGGTATATCCATCAGCGCCGGAAGAAATCCATACGTTTGCCTCATCGCTTCCATATGCACGGGATGTCACTCTTACTTCATCAGCAACCATGAATGAAGAATAGAATCCGACACCGAACTGTCCGATGATATCTGTGATCGTCTCTTCCTTTGACGCTTCGGATTCATCCCCGGACTTCATGTTTTCCTTAAAAGTCATTGTACCGCTCTGCGCGATGGTACCCAGGTTGGATTCCAGTTCTTCAGCAGTCATGCCGATGCCGTTGTCGGTTATTGTCAGTGTACGGCTGTCTTTATCCGGACTGAGCTCGATAAAGAAATCTGAACGCTTGATGCCGGTGTCTCCGGACTGAAGACTATTATAATAAAGCTTATCAAGGGCATCACTCGCGTTGCTGATCAGCTCGCGGAGAAAGATCTCATTATGTGTGTAAATTGAATTGATCATCAGATCAAGCAGTTTTTTGGATTCGGCTTTAAACTCTTTTTTTGCCATCGTTGTTTCCTCCTCTATGTTAATCCTTAAAACTCAAAAAAAGTTGCGCCGGTCAGCGCCGTACATGTTAGCACTCATATTTATTGAGTGCTAACACCTATGTTCTAATATACCACTTTACCGGCGAAAGTCAATAAGGAAATAAAAAATGAGCTGCTGCAGTTAAGCAACAGCTCAATATTCTTTCTATATAATACTGAAACAAGCGTTTCAAAAGGAACATTACAGGCGTTACCGCTTTGACTGCGGTCATACGCTTGTATTATTCGTGTACAATAACCGGCGTTCCGGAAACGATATGATCGTTATGCCAGATGGCAGATGCTGCGGAACCAGGCAGGTTTACACAGCCGTGGCTTCCGCCGTATGCATAAATGCTTCCGCCGTAAACGCTTCTCCAGCCGTCAGCGTCGTGCATACCGATCCCGCCGTTGAACGGCATCCAGTACCAGACGTGAGAATGGTACGTTGAGCCGTCGTTTTCCCGGCCCGTTAATGTTACATTATAATCTTTATAGGCAAGTTTATAGACTCCGTACGGCGTTGCGTGACCTGTTGAAGGATTTCCGCTTACACAGTCCGCGGAAACCTTTGTCTTTCCGTTGACCACACACCAGACGTGCTGTTTTCCGATATCGATCTCAACGTAAGTTTTACCAATATCGCTGCCGTTTTTATACTCGACTTTTTCATTAAAGACCGGTTTTCTTGCTACGTCCTGACCAGACTCCAGCTCAGTTGTGAGCTTCTTGATTTCCTTCTTTGTGTTCAGAGTCAGACCGTAGTCGCCGCCTTCAACAGTATATGTTCCGCCGCCTTTGGACTTCAGTTTTCTTTTTGTTCCGACCGTACTGACCTTAGGGGAGAGAGTATCGGTAACGAATTTTTCTACTTTTTTCTGGTCGACCGTGATCTTTCCCGAATCATCTGCTTTGATCAGTTTATTCAGCTGTTTCGGCGAAATCGTATATTTAATGAGGGGAGCATTATAAGTAATCTTTGTTTTCAGATACTTATTGCAGTACTCCAGATCTTTCTTGATCTCAGGGCTGTTTTTCTTGATTTTCGGCTGAACATAGTACTCTTCAGGATTATAGTCAAACTCCTGCTTTTCACTGGTCAGTGCGGCTGTCAGCGCCTTCTTCAGCTTTTTCTCATTAAGACGGTCGCCGTAAACTTCAGGAACGACTTTGAAGTCTGTGTTTGAAAGATCGACATACGCGTTTTTTTCTTCCTTTGTCGTCTTATGATCCTTGACGATCGAAAGATTCTTGAATTGTTTATTGAATTTCTCAGTTGACGCAGTAGGCATAGCGTTGATTTTATACTGGCGTTCTTTTTTCTTAAAAGTCCGTTTGACCGTCTGAGGGAATCCCGGGTGAAGTGCCTTTTCAACATCATCGGAAATATTGTAATCAAAGTTAACTTTACTGAAACTGCCGACAGTTTCTCCGTCTTCTTTGATCGTGAGTGTCTTGCTTTTCCAGGTTTTGACCAGTTTATCTTCTGCCTGTTTCGCCGTCAGTCCAGAAACATCAATGCTGTTGATCGTGCTTCCGGAAATGAATTTATCTGCGTCAAAGACAAAGTGATTCAGCCCGAGTCCGGCACAAAGCACAGCCAGCAGGGCAATCAGCGCCGCAATGAGTCCTTTCTTACGGCTTTTCTTTTCTTCTGGTTCAGCCGCTGCGCCGTCCGTTCCGTCAAGTTTCGCAAAGATCCCTGCGTCCGACGCGGAACCCGGCGTTGTTTCTGAAAGCGGTTTTTCCGGTTCTTCCGCGCTGTCTGTATCCGTTCCCGGAATATCGGCAGCCTCGGCCGGTACGGGTTCCGGTATCTCAGCATCCGGTTCCTCCAGAACAGGATCAGCCGTTTCCGGAGCCGCTGTGTCTGTCGCTGGCGTTTCAGGTATCACGTCCGGTTCGCCGGACACTGGTTCTGAGTTTTCGGACATAGCTGCCGGAGTCTCCGGCTCAGGAGCAGTGACCGGTTCAGCATTACTGACCGGTTCAGGGATGTCTTCTGACGCAGCCGGGACGGGTGCCGGAGCCGGGACAGGGGTCGTTTTATCATCCGATGCCGTTTTTTCCGCGACCGGTTCAGCGTTATTGGCCGGCGTGGTCACGGAGTCGTTCGTTTCCGGAACAGAATCCTTCTTTTCCATTTCTCTGCGGTTCAAAGCCTCCGATTCTCTGCTGAAAATATCCTTATATTTTTTACTTCTTCTTGCAAATACATGATAATTGGAATCCGAAAGACCCGTTTCAGAAGCCGGCTCTTTTTCGATGCTTGCGGCCGCCCGGTTCGCGTCACTGTTATCGATCTTGGTAATCTGTATTTCATCGCTGTCAACCAGTGCCGAAACCGGCTGTAAATTCACGTTTTTATCGGAATCCGCCAGTCTTCTTCTGAGCTTTTTATTCGGGCGCTGTTCGGCTGCAATTTCTTCTGAATCTATTGAATCATTTAATGAATCCGTCTGAATCTCATTTTCCGTCGGAATGATTTCCGTATCCTGGAAATTCTCAATTGTCTCATTAACATCATCCGGCGTTCCGGAATCAAAGATGTTTCTTCTTTTCTTACTCATAAATAATTCCCCAATATATAAAAAATTAATGTGACATCGGCATATCGTATCTGGTGAACACACATTCCCATATGATGTATGCATTAGTTTGAAGTATACATTATAAATATGAATATTTCAATAAGCTGGCGGTCTGTAAAGGATTAAAAATAATTAATCTTTTGCCTGGCAATAATTGCATGATTAATCTCGAGCCGTTATAATTATCATATACGTCTTTACTGCACATGATTATCATTTACGGAAGGAATGTCTATGAAAATATTCAGACCAGGCTTTGGAAAAAAGGGCTGGATTATTACAGATGTGATTCTCACAGCGCTGGTGATCCTGCTTGCCGTCGCCGGATACATGGTCAAAGATACAGTTTTTGTAAAATACGTCACTCTGGACGGGACCCATACATATAAAGTCAGAACGCGGGCTAAAACGGCAGGGGTCGTTTACAAAGATCTCGGGGAGCAGCAGCCCGGTAAAACGGTAACTGCTCAGGATATTGTCAAACCATCGAGGAATACTACCGTTAAAAACGGTGATACTGTTGAGGTACGCAAGATCGTAAAAACCTCGGCCGTCATTGGAGGCAAAAGACGTTCTTTTACTAAATACCCGGGAACCGTCAAAGAAAACCTGAAACTGAACAGGATTAAGTATAGTCAGCAGGATATCATCACGCCGACGCTCAGTGAAAAAGTCCGAAGCAAAACAAAGATCGAAGTAAAACGTGTAAAATTTATTGTGACAAAGGAAGAATCTTCACTCGAGCCGGAGACAGACACACTGTTCGACAAAAGACTTGACTCCGGCACCATCAGGACCACGGAAGGCGAAAAGGGGAAAGCACTTTATAAGATAAAAACAGCCTACATTAACGGCGAGAAATCCTATTCGGACCGTGAAAAGATCAGGACGACCAAGAAAGCTGTCAATAAAAAAGTTTTTTTCGGGACAAAGGCTACCGGGGAAACCGGCGAATTTAAAGTGAGGAAAACGTTCACCGGCAACTGCACGGCTTACTATTCGGGCACAAATCCACTCGGCGCCTGTGGCACACCGTGTCATTACGGAACCTGCGCCGTTGATCCGACCTTTGTACCGTATGGAACCCGGCTCTATATAACCGGTTACGGTTACGCAGTGGCAAACGACTGCGGAGGCGCCGTCAAAAAGAATGTCGTCGATCTTTATATGAACAGCACCGCGGCCTGTTTTCAGTGGGGCCGGCGCTTTGTCAAAGTATATGTGATCGACTGATAAAAATTGAATAACAGTTGCCGGAAGCGTACGGCAATGACCTAAAGTTAATGGTTCCTGATAATTTAATTGTTGTAATTATGCCTGTGATTGTGCTAAAATATTTATCGATATTTAATACGCACCCATAGCTCAGTCGGATAGAGTAGCACACTCCGAATGTGAAGGCCGCCGGTTCAAGTCCGGCTGGGTGCATAACATAATCAAAGCAGAAGTCCCGGACACCGGGGCTTTTGTTTTTTGTACGGCTTCGCCTTTGCCTTGCTATTCCGGCTGTAAAGCGTTAGAATATATAGGACAATAAGGAGGTTAAGAATATGAGTAAGAAAAAGAAGAGATCAGCCTTTTCAGTCAGATGGACAATCTTTTCAGCCACTATTGTTGCGGTCATGGTTTTGGCCAAAGCCTTAACCGAACTGGCGGATGAGCAGAACGACGGAAAAGAAGAACTCTGAAAATGACTGTTTCAAAGAAAAGGAAAAAGCGCCGGAGAACGCCCGCAAAGCATAAGAAACGGAAAATCAGAAGAAACTCGCCGGCGTATTTTTTTCTGAAATACAGATCGTTCTTTCTCGGAGCGGGAATACTGCTTTTAATCTTTCTGTTCTATCATATATTTTTTTCGGTTACAACGGATTATTCCGGTCTGAAAAACACACTGACAATACCCGAAAACTCGTACAACAGTGAAAGATTTGTCACGAAGAACGGCCTGAAAGAATATAATGATAAAAATTATAAATCAGCAGCCGGCGTCGACGTTTCAGACCATCAGGGCCAGATCGACTGGAACGCGGTCAGAAAATCGGGAATTGAGTTCGCGATGATCCGCGTCGGGTACCGGGGTTCTACAGAAGGTCACATCAATAAAGATACCCGATTCAATGAGAATATCCGCGGTGCTGGTCGTGCCGGCATTAAAACCGGCGTCTATTTTTTTTCACAGGCAAAGAATAAAGCGGAGGCCATTGAAGAAGCGAAGTTTGTTGTTCGCCAGATCAGGAGAAAGGACGTGACTTATCCGGTGGCCTTTGACATGGAATGGGGAAAACGCATCACCGGTCTCACAATCAGAGACCGAACAGAGATAACTGATGCTTTTTGTTCTGTTATCCAAAAGAACGGATTTACGCCGATGGTTTACGGCAGTGTGTCCTGGCTGTATACTTCGATTGATTTAAAATATCTGACAAAGTATCAGAACTGGGTGGCGTCTTATGCCGCAGAGCCAGATTTCATATATCATTACCGGATGTGGCAGTATGCTGAAAAGGGACATGTCAACGGAATAAGCACACCGGCAGACCTGAATATCTGCCTGTTAAAAAAATAAACCTGAAAGGATGATCATCAGTCATCCTTATCAGGTTTTGTATTTATTAAATATCTGACAATCGTGCCGGCACAGTTCTTCGTAACGACGTCGTTCATGGAAACCGCAACGATTTCACAGCTTCGGTTCTTGTTTTTTATATAACCGGCGGCCGTCGAGGTAAGTGAATCACTGTAACGCAGATTCTTTTCTGTGTATTCATAATACGCATCCGCGACGGCTTTCGTAAATGGCGTCTGTTCTTTGCCGCTGTTCCACATCGGTACCTTTTCTAGAATTCTGAAACGGACATCGGAAAGACTGCACAGCGTTTTTTCGGCTTTGATGATCTCTGTCATGCTGCTTTTATCCAGGCTGTAAGCAACAGAATTGATGTCGATCGATTTTTTGTTTGTATGAACGTAACAGATGCCGTTGACCGAAAGAACTTTTCCGTTGTCGTTTTTGCTGTATTCGCCGTTCGGAAGTGTGTACATGAAATTAACAAAACGATTCATATCACTCATCCTGATCACCTTTGACGGAAGTCCGGTCTTCTTATAGTTGTATTGGACCGTTGCCTGCGAACCGGATTTCACTTTTTCAAAGGATTTGATCCGCTTCTTCATAAAGTCAGTGAATTTTATCAGATCGTTTTCATTTATAACGAGGGTCATTGTCGCGCTGTCTGCCTGAAGAGAATCGTTGCTTCCTCCGTTTATCACAGATAATTCATAATCAATACTCTCGCTTTTCATGTCAGCAAGCAGTTCCCGGAAGGTGGTGATCGGGTTGATGTGATCTTCCGTATCTGAGTTGATCTGGCAAGACTGAAGGCCTTTGAGCGTGATTCTATAGGCCGTCCGGTACTGCGGCGGATTGGTCCGGATTGTCTGATTAAAGCGGAAAAGAGTGCCGGCTCCGGAATTCAGTGAGAACTGAGCCCTGGAATTGCCGTTGAAACAGAAAACCTTTGTCACATCCGTAAAATATTTGTTGTTAAGATTCCGGACTCCGTAGTAGTCATGTCCGGTTTCCTGCGTAAATACTACGGTCAGAGCGCCTGTTTTTTCATTATTCTTAACGATATACAGAGCGGCTGCGACCGGATTGATGTAACTGCTGAATTGTCTGTAGTCATATGGGCAGACAATCACGGTCGGATTCGCTTCTTTATAATCTTTTGAAGAATCGACGGTCATGATCACATTGCCGAACTTGTCCGTACAGTAGTCGACATCTTTGGAATCAGCCCAACCGGTAAGATATTTACGGATCCCTTCATTACTTTTCATCGCTTTGGATGAATCCTGAAGGTCTGTCCGATAGGCGTCAAGTTTTTCGCTCACTTTCCCGGACAAATCAATATCTTTGTCCTTTTTATGATTTCCGGAACAGGCCGCGAACAGGAACAGGGAAGCAAGTAAAGTGATAATCAATAATGTTGTAATCAAATATTTTTTACCAGTCATTTCATATTCTCCGGTTATTATTTTGCTGAAAGATTCGTTGAAATATTATCATATGTATGTGTAGATTATGAAAATATCTTAACATAAACGGGTTATTTCAGCCACACAATTGCATCTTAAAGATGTGAATGCTATACTTGATAATAATAGTCACAGAGATAATTTTTGATTGAGAATGGAGACTGAAGTATGGATCGAAGCAAAATCATTGAGACACCTAACCTTGCAATCCGCGAATCAGAATTTGAAGACTGTGAATTTTTTGCCGGATGGGAAAGCCGGGAAGACGTGAATGCATTTATGTCTCTCAACAATAACCATTCCTATAAGGAGGTTGTGACTGATTTTATTAAAAACAGCAGGGATCCAGCGCATAAACAGTATACGATCACACTGAAACCGGACGGCAGACCGATCGGCAGATTGTTTCTGACAAAGATTAATTATGATATGGACTCCCTGAATTTTACCGGACTGTATATCGCAGAACAGGACGACCGCCGGCGGGGATACGGGGAAGAAGCGCTTCGCGCGATGCTGGAGCATATATTCATTGTGCTCCATATGGAACGTGTATCGATTGATCATCTTAAGAATGATGTCGCAGCCGCTTTCCTCTGTAGAAAAATCGGTTGCCGCGATGAGGGTATTATGCGTCACGCCGGAAAAAAAGACGGTAAATATGTTGATTTGTACAGAATGTCGCTGCTTCGCGCCGATTATTATGAAAAAATCCGGGCTAAATAAAAAAAAGATTGTACAGTCAGCATCTCCTGTGGTATAATATTATGCGTATGATATGAGAGAAAGCGTGAAAACATTGATTTTTCAATGTTTTCAGCTTGAGAGATAAATGATAGGAGGTGCGGCTGATGTCAAGAAGATGTGAAATCTGTAATAAAGGTCAGGTTTCGGGAAATAAGGTTTCCCATTCAATGAGACATTCCAGAAGAAAATGGAATGCAAACATTCAGAGAGTACGGATTAACGACAACGGTACGATCAGAAGAGCTCGTGTCTGTACACAGTGTCTGAGATCCGGAAAAGTAAACCGTGCCGTTTAGAGCAGAGATTGTGATACCGTCATATTGATGGAATGAACCATCGATATGACGGTTTTTTACATTATCCATTTTCTATTAATTAGTGTTGCGATATAATAAATGGGATACGGATGCTCTTTGTCGATTCGTCCATTCAGTTTTTTCGGAGGAAACCATGACTTTAACTAAGAAGACCGATTTAGGAACCGTAACGTTATCTGACAATATTATCGCGGAAATACTCAGCGATGTTTTTCAGGAAGCGTCATACAGCAACAGAATATGGCTTTCCACCAGACGCGGACGTATGATCACGAAAATGCTCTATCTTTCCGATTCAGAATTAAAAAGGAGTATTGACTGTACTTTTGACGAACAGGGCAGGGTCCGTCTGCGTTTCAGCGTAATCGTGCAGTTCGGAATCAGTATCCGGCGTGTAACCAGGATCATTGCGGATCGGGTGGCAGAGCGGATCGAAGAAGCTCTCGGATTCCCTCCTTCAGTGATTACAATTGAAATTGCCGGTGTCCGTTCCCGTCAGATGGCAAGAAGAAATACGAAAGTTGTGTATCGTTATGATCATCACGGATGAGATAACCTGTCTGAAGGGAATCGGGCCGAAGAAAGCAGAGCGGCTCGCCGCGTACGATATTTTTACCGTGGAAGATCTTCTGCGCTATTTCCCAAAAAGATATCAGGACAGAACAATGATGACCCGGATCTCGGATCTTCAGCCGGGAGCGACCGCTTTAATACGCGGCCGGATTACATCCCGAAGCTACAGCGGCTATCGCTATAAAAGACGCGCGCCGCTGACTTTGAAGGCCGCTGATGATACCGGCTCGGTGAAAATCGTTTTTTTTAACGGGAATTATCTGAAAAATACTTTTAAAACAGGGCAGGAATACTTTTTTTACGGGAAAGTGACTGAAAACCGCGGGCGTTTTCAAATGGTGCATCCGGAATTTTTCAATACAGCAAACCAATCTGAAATGACGGGAATTGTTCCGGTCTATCCTTTGCCGGAAGGGTTCTCACAGAATGAAATGCGAAAAATCATCAGGCAGTCACTGGAATCGTCTGAAATGCCTGATGAGTGGCTCCCGGAACAAATCGTCCAAAGCCGCCGCGTCGCGGATCCCGGATTTGCCTTCAGGAATATCCATTTTCCGGGAGAAAAACGGCACGTCCTGATGGCTCGTTACCGTTTCATTTTTGAGGAGCTGCTGACGCTGGAAACCGGTCTTATGTATATCCGGCGGGGAACCGCGGAAGAAGCGGCCGGGATCCGGATCGAATCTTCCGCGGGCGAAGATTTTATCGGGAGCCTGCCTTTTACTTTGACCGACGGACAAAGCAAGGTCTGGTATGAAATTGCAGAAGATCTGAAATCCGATGTATCAATGAACCGGCTCGTACAGGGCGATGTCGGATCCGGAAAAACGGTGATTGCGGAAATCGCGATTTATACGACGGTCCTGTCCGGTTATCAGGCGGTAATGATGGCGCCGACGGAAATCCTGGCTGAGCAGCACTATGAGACGCTGAACCGGGATTTCGGAAAATTCGGTATCCGGGTCAGCTTATTGACAGGAAGCATGAAACCCGCAGAAAAACGCGGGGTGCTTGACGCACTTTCAACCGGGGCGACGGATGTACTGATCGGAACGCACGCACTGATCCAGCCTGATGTGCGTTTTCATGATCTCGGACTGGTTGTGACGGACGAACAGCATCGCTTCGGAGTCCGGCAGCGTCATCTTTTGTCGGAAAAGGGGAATCGTCCGAACACCATGGTTATGACAGCGACACCGATCCCGCGCACGCTGGCAGTTGTTCTTTACGGAGAACTGGACATCTCGGTCATCCATACATTGCCGGCGGAAAGAAAGCCGGTCAGGACTTTTTCTCAGCGGAAAAAGGACCGCGGGCGGATCTATGATTTTGTCGGGACGCAGCTTGCGGCCGGTCATCAGGCTTTTGTTGTGACGCCGCTGATCGGGGAATCTGACAAGATCGAAGCCCGGTCGGCCGAAGAAGTGTATGATGAATTAAAAAAGCGATTCCGGGAGTTTCAGGTCGCTCTGCTTCACGGAGTGATGAAACAGGAAGAAAAGAACCGGATAATGAGCGATTTCTCACAGGGAAAAATCGACCTTCTTGTATCTACGGTCGTGGTTGAGGTCGGTATCGATGTTCGAAACGCGACAGTTATGGTCCTGGAAAACTGCGAACGGTTCGGTCTGGCGCAGATGCATCAGCTGAGGGGCCGGGTCGGCAGGGGAAGTAATCAGTCGTATTGTTTCCTGATTGTTGAAAATGAAAGTGAACTGGCAGCAGAAAGAGCAAAGATTCTCACGGAATGTCATGACGGTTTTCAGATCGCGGAAGAAGATCTGAGACTAAGGGGTCCCGGAGAGATTTTCGGCACCCGGCAGCATGGGCTTCCGGAGATGCACATCGGCGACATCGTGCGTCATCATGACGTGCTTGAGGATGCGCGGCTCGCGGCCCGTGATATTCTGAATGCGGATCCTGATCTCGCTTTTCCGGAACACGCTGAATTAAAGAAAAAAATCCGGAAAATGTTCGGGGAAAACATCCGGCTTGAGATATGACTTAAGGTATTAAAGGAGTTCTTTATGAGGGTAATAACCGGAGAGTTTCGGGGGCGAAAACTCGAATCGCCCGATACTAACGACATACGGCCCACTTCAGACAAAGTGAAAGAGGCCTGTTTCAATATATTGATGAACGATATTTACGGCTCCGTCTGCTGCGATCTTTTTGCCGGCACAGGAAGTCTGGGGATCGAAGCTTTGTCCAGAGGCGCGGAGCGATGTTATTTCGGCGACAACTCGCGGGAAGCAGTCCGGCTGATTAAAACAAACGTTGCCAAATGCGGCGCGGAAGAACGAGCTGTCATTATAAACGGAGATTATAAAAAGGTTCTAAAACGAATCCCGGAAAAAGTCGATATTTTTTTCCTCGATCCGCCTTACCGCTCCGGTGTTTATGAGCGCTGTCTCGACGCGATTGCAGCCCTTGATTTATTGGGTGAAGACGGTATAATTATAGCGGAACACGAGACAAAGATTAAGCTGCCGGAAACGTATGGCGGATATCAGTTGATTCGTGACCGCAAATACGGAAAAACTTCTCTGGCCATTTACCGGGCCTCAGAGGAGACGGAAGAGAAAGAACCGGAGGAATGAAATGAGTAGGGCATTGTTCACGGGTTCATTTGATCCGATGACGAACGGCCATCTGGATATCATTGAACGAAGTGCACAGATTTTTGACGAACTGGTAGTGGGAGTGATTATCAATCCCAACAAGCAGTCACTGTTTACAGAAGAAGAACGCGTAGAAATGATCAGGGAGATCACTGCTGATCTGCCGAACGTGACAGTGGGTTCCTGCAGCGGGCTTCTGGCCGATTATGTCAACACAAACGGCTTTGACGCCGTCGTACGGGGGCTGCGCTCGACAACCGATTTTGAGTACGAGATCTCAATGGCACAGATCAACGACCATCTTTTTAATAATACGGAATCTGTATTTTTAATGACCGATCCGAGATATGCCTTTGTCAGCTCGAGTATGATCAAAGAAGTGGTTTCTCTGAACGGAGACGTAGAAGGACTGGTTCCGGATCAGATATTAAAGAAAGTAAAAGCCAAATATAATAAATAGGAGGGCGTTATGACAGTTTTAGATTTGCTGACTGAGTTGGAGGATGTTATCAAAACGGCGTCGACGGTACCTTTGACCGGAAAGATCATGGTTGATGCCAGTGAAGTACAGGAAATCATCGATGATATCCGCGCGTGTCTTCCTGATGACGTAAAGCAGGCGCAGTGGGTCAAAGAAGAGCGGGATAAGATTCTTGTCGAGGCGAAGAAGGAGTACAAACGGCTGATCAGCGAGGCGCAGAAACAGGCAGATTATATGGTCGATAATGACGATATCACTTTAAAGGCCCGTAAATACGCGAACGCGATCGGTGAAGCCGCGGACGATTATTCCAGAGAGCTGAAAATGAGGACATACGATTATCTTGATAAAATGCTCTTTGATATGCAGGCGAAAATGACTTCCCTGAACGACAAATATCTCAAGGAGATTTACGATACGATGGAAAAGACTTTTGTCGGCATCGACGAAGAGCTTCAGGTCAACCGCGACGAGCTGAAGGAAATGGCAATCCGGACCAGGAACGGCGAGGAATGGCTGGAAGCATATGAAGGGCAGTCGGCTGAAGCCGAACCGGAAGAGAACTGATCATGAAATGTATGGGGATGATCGCGGAGTTCAACCCATTCCATAACGGACACCGGTATCTGATTCAGACTGCCCGGGAACTGTCAGGCGCGGATGTCTGTATTGCGGTGATGAGCGGACCGTTCACACAGCGCGGGCTGCCGGCGGTTGAGAATAAATGGAAACGCGCGGAAATCGCTGTCCGGAGCGGCGTTAATCTGGTACTGGAACTGCCGGCTGTTTACGCGACCGGAAGCGCGCAGTTTTTCGCGCGGGGCGGCGTCCGTGTACTGGAAGGACTCGGATGCGTCGACGCGCTGGCGTTCGGGAGCGAGTCCGGAGATCTGCGGGCACTCTCCAAGGCGGCTTCTTTTCTGTCGGACAACGGAGAAACAGTGGGGAAACGGATCGGTGAACTGACAAAGCAGGGGTTCAGTTACCCGAGAGCCCGTCAGAAAGCGGTGCAGGAAATCGATCCGTCTTTTGAAGTATCGCTTATCGCAGAACCGAATAATATTCTTGCGCTGGAATACATGCGGGAATGCCGGAATATACACGCACTGACAGTAAAACGGATTTCCGGAGAGGGGTATACATCTTCAACCGCGCTCAGAAAAAAAATAATGAGAGAACATGCTGGTTTTTACGAGGCAGCACGTGAACGCCTGTTTTCGGTTCTTGCGGGGACCATTCTTTCTGCTGACGATGACGCCTTTGACGATGTTCCGGCTGCGGCAGGCGGCCTGGGACGGAGATTGGTGAAAAAAATCCGCATAGCAGGAAATATGGAGGAACTGATCGGGCTGCTGAAGACAAAGGCGTACACCAGGACACGGATCCAGCGGCTGCTGACGCATGTTCTGATCGGACTTCGCAAAACGGACATGGCGAACGCGGCTGTTTACGCAAGAATTCTGGCCTTTGACAGGAAAGGCGCAGAACTGATTAAAACCGTAAAAAAAGCGGGATGCGCTACGATCCCTGTATTAACAAACATCAGCAAGGAAACGGAGCAGTATCCGGGAATTCACCAAACGCTTACACGCGATATTCATGCTGCAGACATGTATAATCTGATCACAGGAAACGATTTGTATGAGGAAAGTGATTTTGTAAAAAGACCGTTTGTTTCCGGATCGTAACTGTGCTTCAGCGCGTGGTGGTCATCTTCCGGCTTCATCTTAAAAGTATTCATGAATCATAAAAAATTGTTGACATTACTACGTTTGAAGTGTATACTTTTTAATGTTGACGAAAATTATTTATTAACATAAATTTGAACGGAAGGAGGTACAGACAATGGCAGTTCCTAAAAGGAGAACGTCCAAAGCGAAGAGGGACAGCAGAAGAGCGCCGAACATGAAGAAAACGGCCCCTGGACTTTCGATTTGTCCACAGTGTCATCAGCCAAAACTTCCGCATAGAGTTTGCCCTAACTGCAACAGCTATAGAGGAAAAAACGTTCTGGAAAACGCACCGGGCGCTTAAAATGGACCAGATTTTTAATGAAAACGAGGACAGGTGAATACTCATCTGTCTTTTTTTCATGTCATAACAAAAAGAATGCCGGTTCATCATTAAAAAAACATGTATTAATCTGTATAATAATTCGTATTTCTTGAAAACTCGACGAAAATATGTTATAATGACATAAAATTTACCAAAAAATTTGGTGTTATTGATAAATTCTGTTCTTGCGAACATTTTGTTCTGCGATTTTTGCCGTAACATCATAAACAAGTTGCACAGGAGGTAGTTATTATGAGAACACTTGACAGAAAGCTGAAAGTTGCCATTCTCGGCGGTACCGGAATGGTCGGACAGCGATTCATTTCTCTTCTTGAAGGACATCCATGGTTTGAGATCACAACGATTGCCGCAAGCGCAAAGAGCGCAGGCAAAACTTATGAAGAAGCCATTTCCGGCAGATGGAAAATGCAGAATGCGATTCCTGAAGCTGTGAAAAACATCCAGGTTGTCGATGTTACTGATATCGATACGGTTGCTGATTCTGTAGATTTCTGTTTCAGCGCGGTCGATATGTCCAAGGAAGAAATCATCGCGTTTGAGGAAGCTTATGCAAGAACCGAGACTCCGGTCGTGTCCAATAACAGTGCGCACAGATGGACACCGGATGTTCCGATGGTCATTCCTGAAATCAACCCGGAGCATTATGACGTAATCAAGTATCAGAAAGAACGTCTTGGAACTAAGAACGGTTTTATCGCAGTAAAGCCGAATTGTTCGATTCAGTGTTACGTCCCTGCACTGAAGGCCTGGGAAGAGTATGAACCGACTGAGGTCGTCGTATCCACATATCAGGCAATTTCCGGTGCGGGCAAGACATTTGAAACATGGCCGGAAATGGTCGGCAACATCATCCCGTACATCGGCGGAGAAGAAGAAAAGAGTGAACAGGAACCGCTGAGAGTATTCGGACACATTGAAAACGGTGAGATCGTCAAGGCTGACAGCCCTAAGATCACAAGCCAGTGCATCCGCGTACCTGTACTGGAAGGCCATACAGCTTCTATTTTTGTCAAGTTTGCAAATAAACCGGGCAGCATCCAGGAAATGATCGACAAGCTGACAAGCTTCAAAGGACTTCCACAGGAAGCAGATCTTCCAAGTGCTCCTAAACAGTTCATCCAGTATCTGGAAGATGATGACAGACCGCAGGTACTGAAAGATGCGTATTATGAAGGTGGATTCGGCGTTTCATTCGGACGTCTCCGCGAAGACCTGATCTTTGATTACAGAATGGTCGGCCTTGCTCATAATACAGTCAGAGGCGCTGCAGGCGGAGCCATTCTCTCGGCAGAGGCGCTCACAGAGCTGGGATACATTAATTCTAAATAATCTTGAACCAGAAGCGAAGCTCCAACAAGCTCGCTTGACTGGCGCGAGCGACGCCGTCAACAGACGCCGGGAGCTTCAGCTCCTGAGAGCGTCGGTGGGGATTGATACCCGCCACCGACGTTCGAAGACAGAACCCGCCGCCTTCGTAAAACGTAGAGGCGGGGGATATCCGGCGTCTGTTAT
>ONJN01000015.1 GCA_900318155.1 uncultured Eubacteriales bacterium | reverse complement strand
GTGTATGGTTTCGATCAAAAATTTATTTCCGCTGCTCCGGTTGATGATCTCATGGAACGCTTCATCAGCTTCCGCATATTTTTCGCCATCGTTTTGCTCAACGATTTTTTCCATCTCTGCGTACAGCGCTTCGAGCTTCGCGATCGCGTCATTTGATATTCTGGCTGCAGCCAGACCTGCGGCAAAGCTTTCAAGCCCCTGCCGGAATTCAAACACTTCAGTTGCTTCCTCCCAGGTGAACGCCCCCACATAAGCGCCTGAATTCGGAATGATCCGGATCAGTTTTTCCACAGCGAGCTGACGGAGAACTTCACGAATCGGAGTTCTGCTCACCTCGAAACGTGTGGCAAGGTCGATCTCACGAAGCGGCGTATCACTGGGAAGCGTTCCGCTGATGATTTCATTTTTCAATACAGAGTAGATATATTCTTGTTTTCTCATTGTATATTTATTGTATACAATTTGTATACTTTCTCCTATCCTATCATATTTTTCTGCAATAATCAATTACATATGTCTCAGAATTCTGTGACTTTCTTCTGGAAAATAAATACAATTTCATTTTTCTGCAGACTTTTTCTGAAACGTACACTTCTAATTGCTGCATCAACTGACATCCGGCAGAATCAGTTCCATTCCTTCCATACATCGGGAGCGTACCCAACTGTTGCCTGCCGGCCATTGCGGACGATTGGCTGCTTCAGAACCGTCTGGTTTTCAAGAACCTTTTGCAGACGGTTCTCAGGGACAAGATAACGGATCAGGGCCAAAAGTGCCTCGTCTCTGCAGGTCTTATCGATCATTGCATCAAGACTCCCCACCGCCTGGAGCACAGACTGAAATTCACCCCGGCTCAATCCTTTTTCCTTAAGATCAATAAACTGATACTTTATGCCCCGTTCCCTGAAAAAACGCTCCGCCTTACGGGTATCCGCGCTTTTCTTTGTTCCAAAAATCTGAATATTCATTTTCACCTTAATTCTGGCATGCTGTGTTCACGGCCACACGCACCGCACCGGGATTCGGCCGGATCAACAGGGGCACTTGAAAATCGATTTGCAGCCCCGCATCAAAAAATTATATAACGGTTTACCGCGCTTTTTTATCAATATTTCGATAATCGGCGTCAAACATCAATGGTGCGAAAATCAGGCAGCCCCCCTCGAAGACCTGATCCGCCTGTCCAACGCCCTGGTCTGCACCGGCACCGAAGGCTTCCTCTTCCGCGTCCTGTAAGCCTCCGGCAAAGCGTGGAACCGTCCCCCTGTCCCACTTATTATTCCCATAACCCGAAATAATCGGGCATCGGGTAATCAGCCTCGTAATTTCTTGTGAGTTCCATGAATTTTTTGGCGGATGCTGTCAGAAATTTATCTTTATGAAAAATAATGTAGAAACTGCGCCGGAACACGAGTCCTTCGACATTGACTGTACAGATCAGGCCGCGTTTCAGTGCCGGCAGGATCATGCGGTGCGGAAGGACCGCGATCCCAAGACCGCTGATCACGGCATTTACCAGTGCGGTCGTGCTCATTGCTTCCCAGGCAGGAATGATATGCATTCCCGCATGTTCTGTCACACGATTGAAAACATCCCGGGTTCCGCTCCCCGGTTCCCGGAGCAGAAAACGCTGGTTTTTAAATTCCTCAATTGAAATCGTCTGTCCCTGCGTCCAGCCCCTCCCGACACCGCAGATAACGCTCATATGGTCTTCCATATACGCCTCAGACAAAATATCCGGGTGACGCGGTATTCCTTCGATCAAAGCAAAGTCCAGCTCATTTTCCATGATCCGTTCCTCGATCCGTTCACTCTGATCAATGACTACCCTGACATCGATTTCCGGACAAAGGTTCGCGAATGCTTTTACGTAGCTGGGTAAAAATTGTGCCCCGATCGTGATGCTGGCCCCGATGCGCAGGATCCCTTTCGAATCCCAATCCCGGAGTCCCGTCTCCATATCACTGAACAGATCCGTAATATGGATCGCATATTTCAGGAAATGCCGGCCCGCATCTGTAATTTTCAGCCTTTTTCCGATCCGGTCAAAAAGTCTGACCCCGTAGTAGTCCTCCAGTTCCTTAATGGCCAGACTGACTGCAGGCTGCGTCATATAAAGAACCGAGGCAGCTTTTGTCAGATTAAATCCGATTTCGCACACTGTGCGGAAAATGATCATATGACGAACTGTCATTCGGACGCTCCTTATATTGTTTTACTTATTTTATCTGTAAAATAATATTATTTCCATTATTTTCGGACCGGTGTTACAATGCTGCAGATTCAAAATAAGGAAGGTAGTTGTATGTCGGTTGAATTCGAAAAATATAAAACGCTGTTCCTCTCAACATTCAAGCTGAGCGCCTGTACTTTTGGAGGCGGTTTCGTAATTATTCCGCTGATGCGGAAAAAGTTTGTGGAGGAACTGGGCTGGATCGAAGAAGAGGAGATGCTGGATCTTACAGCCATCGCCCAATCTTCTCCGGGCGCGATCGCAGTGAATGCCTCGATCCTCGTGGGATACCATGTTGCCGGGATCCCCGGAGCGCTGCTGACCGTATTGGGAACGATCATTCCGCCGCTGCTCATCATTTCAATAATTTCCATGTTTTACAAGGCATTTCGGGATAATGCCATCGTGAATATGGCAATGGACGGCATGCTCTGCGGTGTCGCTGCCGTTATTTTTGATGTCGTGATCAATATGTCCAAAACGGTTCTGAAACAAAAACGCATGCTGCCGGTCATGGTGATGATCTGTTCGTTTATCGCTGTCCGTTTTCTGTCCGTCAATATCATTATGATCATTCTGATCTGCGGGATCATCGGTGCATTTGACACAGTTTACC
>ONJN01000006.1 GCA_900318155.1 uncultured Eubacteriales bacterium | reverse complement strand
GAAAACTCAAAAACATACTGCGCGGCGAGCATTGCACCCCGGATCAGAATCGACTCGTCAATGTCAAAGCAGCTGCTGTGATTGTCATAAACCAGCCCTTTTTCCTCATCGTACGTACCGACAAAGACAAAACAGCCTGGCGCATACTTCATGTAGTGCGAAAAATCTTCGCCGGGCGAAACTTTCTCAAGATGAGCGCGCGACTCCTCGCCGAAAAGTTTGTCCGCCGCCCGGGCAGCGATTTCCGTGCAGCCCGGATCATTGATGAGCGGTTCCGAACAACTGTGATAATGAATCTTTATTCCGGTTCTGTACGTCTGCGCCGTCCCGTCGATGACACGCTGCATACTGTCTTTTAGCCGGGCACGAAGCTCGCTGGTGTACGCGCGTGTCGTACCTGTGAGGTGCGCTTCTCCGGCGATGACGTTGTCGGCGGTGCCCGCGTGAAACTCTCCGATCGTGATCACGGCCGGCTCCAGCGGATCGACTTCACGGCTGATGATGGTCTGAAATCCATTCACGAGCTGGGCGCCGGCGATGATCGCGTCGATCCCTTTACCGGGCTCCGCCCCATGACAGGAAACGCCTTCAATATCAATCGTAAAAAAATCAGCCGCCGCCATCCTCGGACCCGATTCAATCGAAAACTTGCCGTTCTCCAGGCTGCCCCACACATGCATCCCAAAGATTGAATCCACCCCGTCCATCGCCCCGGCCGCGATCATTATATCTGCGCCCGTCGCGATTTCTTCCGCCGGCTGGAAAATGAAACGCACAATACCCGGAACCTCATCCCGCGTTTCACTGAGGATCTTTGCCGCACCGAGGATCATAGCCATATGAGCATCGTGTCCGCAGGCGTGACTTACGCCTTCCGCCTCTGAAGCAAACGGCAGTCCGGTCTCCTCAAAGGCTGTCAGCGCGTCCATGTCGGCCCGCAGAGCCACACATTTCCCGGGTCTGCCTCCTTTCAGTTCCGCGATCACGCCGATACCCTGAACAATCCGGCCTGCGATACCCATAGCACGCAGTTCCGTCAGAATCCTTTTTGCCGTTTCATATTCCTGCATCGACGGCTCCGGATGCCGGTGAAACTCTCGCCGCATCCGAATCACATAATCCTCATATCGGCGGCCAGCTTCTTCAATCGCTTTCATTTTCTCCTCGCTTTCCTTTAATACACCCATTCCGGTCTGATACGCCGTTCTGTCCGATTCCGCCGCTGCTGAAAATCCGGTCTTCTGTCAGAACAGCCGGAAAATCCCCTCATCGTCGTGGGTCGCGATCCACATCAGGATCAGCAGCTGTGTACGCGCTCCCATTCTCAGGTCCGGTGATGTGCAAATGTCGTACGCCTCCTTATATGTATACCAGTCACTGGTGATATCTTCTGATTCCTCCAGCGAAGCCTCGACTTTTCCCTTAACCGTAACGATCGCAGCCGTAACTTTCTCGTCAGTCAGTCCGACACTGGAAAAAGTCGACGGCAACGTGATAATTTTATCCGCGATGTAGCCGGTTTCCTCCTTCAGTTCACGCGCGATCGCGTGCTCCAGATCCTCGCCCGGATCAACCAATCCTGCCGGATTGGAAACAATATACTGATTCATTGGCATACGAAACTCCTTTGTCAAAAGGACTTTTTTATTCTCCGGATCGACCGGCAGCATCGTCACAGCATTGACGCGGATGTCCTTACCCAGTGTTTCCGCAGTGAGATCGAGGTTTCTGGAGATAAAATCGTACCTGATCTCGCGTCCGGTCTCCTGATTTCTGTAAAATGCATCGTACAGCGCAATGTACGGTGACTCATATAATTTTTCCAGATCTTCCAGTTTCATTTTCGGCATTTTTCCATCTCCTTTATTCAAAAGCACAGCGGGATTCTGCTCATAGCCAGATTCGATATCCATTCATATTTTCCGGATTCGTATTCTTGGTTCCAGGCTCCGGTCACACGATCGCGCCAGACAAAACGCGCCCGACCGACGCTGACCCCCCGTCAGATGACAATTCCCTTCTTTATGTTAAATTTTATTATACCATGCCTGTCGATACTGTGATATCACATTTTTCAGAGCATCGCAGTCTGAAAAACACATTAACCATCAGATGCCTGATCACACCGGAGTCCTGACACCTCAGGCATCATTTAATTCTCTAAACATATCCTGAAATTTCTTAATACTTCACCAGATTTTGATTAATAAATATTTAGAATCTTTTAAATCTTCACCGTTATCACAAAATATTCATTCTTTACCTATTGCGTTCGTATTCCAATTGTTGTAAAATTATGAATACGTATTCATTTATATTATTCTTTATGATCATTGCTAAGATTTTTTGGAGGTGAATCAAAAATGTCAAAAGAATTAAAAACGAATTTATGGTGGTCTCTTATCATCACAGTTATTTCAATCGTTTACATCCTTTTATATGTTGCAATTACCAGTGCCGTTTGTCCGGCAAACACACCTGCACTGTGGGCAACTTATGTAACACTCCCGATCTTTTTCCTGCTTGCAGGCAGTGAACCGAATAAGACTCTGATCCCGAAGATCTGTCTGTGCGCGATTATCGGATATCTGTGGGGACTGCTGTTCCTGAAAATCGTCGGCGCTGCCGCACCGTCCATCGGTCTGTATCCGGCATATCTGATCGCAATCATTGTCGTCGTAGGACTGGCCTGCGTGATCCATCTTTCATTCCTCGCAAATACAATCATCGGAAACACACCGATCGTATTCGCAGGGCTCGCAGTATGCGTAGCAACCACAACAATTGCCGGTTTTGCCAAAGCAAGCCCTGGTGTCAGTGGTGTAGTAGCCTGCATTACAATGGTTCTTGGCGTACTTCTCGCAGCAATCATGGTTGCTGCCGCACCGATCGCAGCTAAATGGGCAGGCGCAGACAAATAAATCCCTGCTCGGATGTAATAATCAGAATAACAAGAATAATAATCAAGGTGCTGTCACAGTCTGACAGCACCTTTTTCTTTTGTCAAAAGACACGCTTTCCCCGTACCAGCGTATTTCTCCGACAGACGGATAACATACAGACATCTCATTATCGCAGAATCCCCAGTTTCAATTTCAGCATAAGAATTCTGAGGACAGAACGATCGATCTGTCGTTTTTTAATCTTCCCTGACTTTACAGCATTCAAAATCGCGTTATACGATTCCTGTCCGTACGGAGTACAAAGCATATCGTTTCCGGCCAGGACCGCGCGAACAGCAATGTCACCATTTCCTCCGCCCGGCTTTCTGACGCCGGCCATGCCCATGCCGTCGGTAATGACCACCCCGTCAAAGCCGAGGTTTTTCCTTAGATACCGGTGAACAGCGGCGGATAACGTAGCCGGATTTTCTTTGTCAAAGCATTCAACGATATTGTGGCTTACCAGG
>ONJN01000230.1 GCA_900318155.1 uncultured Eubacteriales bacterium | reverse complement strand
TCTATTTTCTGGAGAATCGCAGTTACAACATGTTTGACATTAACGAGGTTCTCTATGAATACGACCAGCCGATCTTCGAATAAAAAAATCGGCCATGTCGCCTGCTATGCGACCAACTCTTGTCAGTGAAATCCTATAATGGGACCATCAGAGATACTTGCCGATCGGATGCAGATGCATTCGAAGAAAATGTTATCCTTAACGAGTGATGGAGGTACTCATTATGAATGGAAATATGACAGAGTTGGTTTTTATTTTGGACAGAAGCGGTTCAATGAGCGGTCTCGAGGATGATACGATCGGCGGCTTCAATGGTATGCTGAAAAAGCAGAAAGAGGAAAGCGAAAATATCAATGTAACTACAGTTTTGTTTGATGACAAGATTGATATTATTCATGACAGATTTCCGATTGGTATCGTACAGCCCTTGACAGAGAAAGATTATTATGTTCGCGGTTGTACTGCGCTGCTGGACGCAGTAGGCGAAGCGATCCATAAGATTGAAAACGTCGAAGAACATCTTCCGGAGTCACACAAAGCCTCTAAGGTAATCTTTGTTATTACCACGGACGGACATGAGAACTCCAGCAGGAATTACAGCTATTCGCAGATCAAAAAGATGATCGAAGCCAAAAAAGAGACCGGATGGGAGTTCCTGTTCCTTGGGGCGAACATCGATGCGGTTGGCGAAGCGGAAAAGCTCGGAATCAGTCGGAACCGGGCAGTAACCTATGAGAATGATAAAGAAGGTGTATCTCTGAATTATGAAGTACTCGGTTCAGCGGTCCGCAAAGCAGTATCCAGAGAACGCAGCACGCCGGCGGAGGCATTGTTTGAAGACGATTGGGCGGAGGAAATCGCAGAATACCGCGAAACGAAGAAAAAGAGAAACTGAACAATTCCGAAAGTACGATTCCGGGAGTACGGGGGCGGTAGGGTGGCTTACCGCTCCTGTTTATGTTCCTGCTTGCAGTATCGGCATTTCATGATTAGAGAGCGGCAATAATTCTTGAATGTTAGAAACAAAAAGTGCAGGTATCGAAAGATTTATAATTGTAAAATTCATGCTTTCATGCTATGATTGGACACGGTGGAGTGGAAACACATCAATGTTCAATATAAATGAGGAAACCAGGCATGAGAATAAGCTACAACAAATTGTGGAAGATGCTGATTGATCGAAAAATGAATAAAAGCGATTTGCGTGAAAAAACGAAAATGGGATCCAACACGATGGCTAAGCTTGGCAGGGATGAAACGATTTCTATGGATGTGATGCTGCGCATTTGTGAGGTTCTGAATTGTGATGTTGGGGACATCATGGAAGTTCTGCCAGATGACACAACAGACAAAAACAAAGACTAATGGAGTTTATAGAACGGGTTTTTGTTAAGGAGATGTGTATATGGCTCAGATAGATAGTCCCTACAAGGGATCAGCCCAGATCACACGGGAACAGTTTTTGTTCTATGAGATGAGAACAACTGCTAAGTTGATGCGTGAAGGGCTTAATGACGATGAAATCATTGATCGGATCTCAGAGGAGAATCTCTTCCAGTATCCTACGGAAAAATCAATCCGTCAGATGGCGAAGGCGTGTGTAGCCAGGTTGAGATACATAGACGATGATTTGATTGAGGCAGTTGCTTCACAGTCATCTGAAACAGCAAAGCAGATCTGTATGTATCTGCTGCTTAAATTGGCGAATCGAAGAACTGATGAGAAAATTCTTTCACAGATTGTTGCCATTATGGATAGCGACAAGCGGATGCTTGACAGTGAACAAATGGTTTTAGAGGCTCAACTAAGCAACGGAGATTTGTTGAAAGCGTTACTTCCTCATATAGAAGGAATTATAAATGACACGGCATTCTTTAAGAGTCTTAGATTAAATCTCTGCGAGGGAAAAGATTTTCTGAAGTTCATCGATGATGCATTTAGTTGGAGCGAGAAACGGATTAGTTTAATTGTCAAAGAAGAACATCGGGAGCAAGCCCTTCAGGAATTTAACCTTGAGAAAAAAGCGTGGAAAGACTTCCAAAGAAAATTAGGATATACATACTCTCTGGACGAAATAGTACTTTCTACTTATATGCAGGAATTTGCCATGACATCCAAGGACGTGGAGCCGGAAACTGGTGCTGTTCAATTTCTTACCATACATGCCTCCAATGCTTATTATAGCGTAGATAAAGCGTATCTCCATAAAAATGTAATGGTCGGTGCAACTGCTGACACCGTCAAGATTTACTCCATGTCAGGAACACTGATCTGTGAGTGGCGCCGTGCAACACGAAAAAGCGAATGGCTGACAAATCCGGAACATCTTCCTAAATCTTATAAAGAAATGTCCGAATGGAACAGCACGTACTTTATCAGAAAGGCAATGGCTGTCGGTCCCTATACGGTCACGGTGATCAAGGAAATCCTAAAGAGCCGTAAACTTGAAGTGCAGACATACCGCCTCTGCCTGGGGATCCTGAATTTCACAAAGAAATATAGCCGCCTAGCGCTGGAAGACTGTTGCAGGCTTGCTGTTGAAAACAGTCATATTTCCTATTCATTCATAAAAAATTCAATCGCTGCAGTAGCTGAAGACCTTGGATCCTCGGGATACAATACAAAGCTGAATGAAGAGCGAAATAAAGGCGGATATCTGATGGATCCGCATGCAGGAGATCTTTCAAACCTCCTTTCCAAAAGCAGCCGTCTGGCTGATGAACGC
>ONJN01000189.1 GCA_900318155.1 uncultured Eubacteriales bacterium | reverse complement strand
TTTGTCATAAACAGGCCCAGGATGTTGGTAAATATATAAAAATAACGGAACAATGCCTCAGTAGCCAGAAGGAATACCAGCAACAACAGAACGCATTTGCGGTTCATCGGGCTGATTCCGAACAGATGGCTGTGAAATACGGCGGTATAGAAAAATCCGCACACCATAACGACCAGCATGATCGTGTGAAGCCGGTTCATTGGCTTCGCGACACGGGCCAGAATGAGGAATTCGCCCAGCGCGACAAGGCCTGATGCTGCTGTCGATATACTGACATGCTGAATATCGAGGATCCGCCCGAATAAAACGAGTCCGCTCACGCTCAGGAAAATCGTGATTCCCGCCGGCGTCGCAATCTTGAAGACATTTGCCAGAAAACTTCCTTTGATTCGGGCTTTATTCGGTTCCAGTGAAAGGATAAACGATGGAATTCCGATCGTGAACATACTGATCAGTGTGATCTGTGACGGTTCCAACGGATACTGGATTGTGCTGATTACTGAGAAAATCGCCAGCAGGAACGAAAAGATATTCTTTGTCAGATAAAGACTCGCCGTTTTAATGATATTATTGACAACCCTGCGGCCTTCCGCAACGACGGACGGCATTCTGGAAAAGTCCGAATCCATCAGGACAAGCTGCGCCGCGCTGGATGCGGCCTCGCTCCCGGACGCCAGCGCGATCGATGTGTCCGCGTCGCGCAGAGCCAGTACATCGTTGACACCGTCGCCGGTCATACCGACCGTTTTTCCCTGTTTTTTCAGTGACTGCACAAACAGTCGCTTTTGTTCCGGTGTGACCCGGCCAAAAACCGTATAGTCCATAACCGCGCGGTCAATATCCTGCTGCGATTCCAGTCCGCGCGCGTCGATGTACCGATCAGCGTTCCGGATCCCTGCCTCTTCCGCTACGTTGGAAACGGTGACCGGATTATCTCCGGATATGACTTTAATCTCAACGCCGTTGGCGGCAAAATATTCAAAAGTGCTTTTCGCGGATTCCCTCACAGGGTTCTCCAGGACCACCAGCGCAAGCGGACGCACCGGTCCCAGCGGACTTCCGTCCGGGATCTGTTTTGTAAAGGCAAAGGCCATTACGCGGCGTCCCTTCATACTCTCCTGCATCACCGCTTCTTCGAACTTCGCATAATCATTTCCAAGCACGTTTTCCGGCGCGCCGAGCACAAAATTCCCGTCCTCGTAACTGACCCCGCTGTATTTATAGCGCGAGGAAAAAGGACAGATTCCGGTCGCCTGCCGCCCGGACGTATTGCTGAAATAATCCTGGATTGCAGCCATCGTGATATTATCCCGGTTCATACTGGCTGCCAGATCTCCGATTAAAAGCCTCATATTCCCTTCGTCGAAATTGTCGATCAGCATGTGCATGCCGGTCACTTTCATTTCGTTTTCCGTAATCGTACCGGTTTTATCGACGCAAAGCACGTTGACCCGGGCAAGTGTTTCAATACAGCGCATGTTCTGCACCAGAACTTCATTATTCGCGAGGCGAACCGCGCTGACCACCATCGCGATGCTGGCCATCATGTAGAGGCCCTCCGGTATCATGCCCAGCACAGCCGCGACCATGCTGATTATGCTCTCCCGGAAGCCGATTTCGTTGACAAAATACTGCTGGTAAAGCAAGAGTCCGCCGATCGGTATGATCAAAATGCCGATCGCCAGGACCAGGTGATCAAGCGAGCGGACCATCTGTGATCGGGAATCGTTCTTTTCCTGCCTGGTCGCCTCGATTGTCAACCTGGAAATATAGGATTCTTTGCCCACTGCAGTCAAAACGGCCGCGCATTCACCGGATATGATAAAGCTTCCGGAAAGCAGCTCGTCTCCTTTAACCTTGGTGATTTCATCCGATTCGCCGGTAATCAACGATTCGTTGACCTGTACGCTGCCGTCGGCCACAACCGCGTCGGCCGGGATCTGATTCCCCGGGCCGAGAACAATCACGTCGTCCTGCACCAGCGTTTCCGACGGTACTTCAGTTTTCTTTCCGTCCCGAATGACCACGACCCTCGGCATTTTATCAAATTTTAAATTATCCAGGGTATTCTTTGACCGAACCTCCTGAACTATACCAATTACTGTATTTGCAATAACAATAAGCATAAAGGACAGATCTTTCGTCGATCCCGCAAGGATCAGCAGCACCGCCAGTACAGTAAAAATCAGATTAAAATAAGTAAAAACATTTCTTTTCACGATCGACTGTACTGAACCGGTGGAGGAATCGACGGCTTCATTTGTCAGCCCCTGTTCAACCCTGTCCTGTACTTCCCGGATTGTTAATCCCGTCATGATTGACATCCCACCTTTTATCTATATAGGATTCTGCCGCCCGTTCGATCAGTCCGCAAATTTCAAACGCATCCTCAATGTCGGTCCCACAGCAGAGCATTCCGTGATTGGCCATGATACAGCCGCAGGCAGAGCTTAGCGCCTTCAGCGTATGTTCCGTAAGCTGCGACGTACCCGGAAATCCATATTCCGAGATATTAATGATCTCACCGATTCTTTCCATGACCTCCGGATCCTCAACCTGCAGCGGCATATGACAGGCGGCAAAAATACTGCAATACTTACTGTGTGTATGAATGACCGCGTTGACATCCGGACGCACAGCGTACACACCCGCATGAAGACTCTTCTCCGATGTCGGCTTAAGAGCCCCTTCAAATTCCAGTGTATTAATATCGACTTTTACAATATCTTCCGGGGTGATCCGTTCATAATCGATACCCGACGGTGAAACGATCATATACTGATCATCCAGCCGGATCGAAAGATTGCCCCATGTTCCCTGGACAAGACCCGTTTCCAGAAGCTTTTTCCCATATTCGACCAACTTATTACGGCCTTCTTTTTCACCATTCAACAGCATCGTTATGCTCCTTTTCAGATTTGGAATATACTTTCTGATAAAAACTGCGCAAACGTCTCGCGTCTCTTGAAGCCAGTTTCTTTGCGCCTCCGATAACCGGCGCCTTCAAGACAACCTCTGCGGATTTCTCCACGATCGTCATTGCGACAAAGGCCTCATACAGGTTTCTGCCCGTGGTCAGCAGGCTGCCTCCCTCGATCATCACGCCGTCCGCCCGGTGAAGCGCGCGGATCACTGCCCATTTTCCAGGCTTTACAACTTTCACGCGTTCACCAACGATTTGCGCCATATCGTCCAGGACCGCCGTGATCTCATGTGACGCCGCGATACAAATCGACGCATATGGCGGTTTTGAAATCACCATTGCGTTTCGGTTTTTCAGACTCTGCAGAACATTCTTTTCCAACAGGTCGGTATCAGTCATATCATATATATCTTCCGACCGTAGGTTTCTGAAATCTGCAGTCTGGTCAGTTCCGAAAACGCGGTCTCCGTTTTTAAGCAAAATTCCCGGATTTTCACCAACCGAATAGCTAAGCTTATACATCATCTCTTTATATTTTGAGATCGTATCAAACAGATTCATTTTTCTCCCCTCTGAATTAAACATCACGCTAAAGTAAACAACGGCAGATGCTCCGCCCGGAACATCTGCCGGAAACTCCGGATGCTTGTTAATCAAACTGCAATAACGGCTTATCCTAAAGCCTGCTTAAAACACTCTCGATGATAAAACGGCAAAATGTCGCTTCATTTTATTTCTGTCAAATTCAATATGGTTAAAAAAATTGTACGCAATGATTCCAAGGTAGTTACCCATCAGCATCGTCGTAAGGTTTTCCTTCTCATCATGCTTAAGATCCGGATTAAGATTATCAATAATCAGATGCATGAATTTTTCAAACGTTCTTCTTTCTGACTCTGTCGTTAAAATCGTGGCAATTAGCTTTGTCGTTAAAACAGGGTAGTTGCAGGTGTCGTCTATCAGGCGGTTGAAGATCGCCATGATCAGTTCTCTTCCCTGAAGCTTCGTGGTCTCATAATAATCCATAATATCCTGAAATTCCTGTTCCGCAAGTGCGAGCATCAGATCATTGATCGTCGGAAAATGATTAAAAATCGTTGTCCTGGACATTCCGGCTTCCTGCGCTATATCATTGAACGTAACACGATCGAGGCCTTCTCTCTCAAACATTACCTTAGCTGCATGCATGATCACTTCCCTGTTGCGCGCCTTTTTCCCCCAAATTCTTGCCATTATTTCCTCCTAATACATAGTGAGCCAAAATAGTAAATATCACAATTGCATTCATGCAAAAAACGAAGTTGTTAATCTCAATATGCTGCGTAACCCGCAGGCAGTCCAGCAGAAAAATTCATACCTCTTGTGCTGGACTGCGGTTAAATTATCGCATTATTTGAACTCTATTGCAAGTCTTTTTCCAAAATAAACGCACCGCATAAAATGACAGCTTAAACGCAAACAATTCAATGAACAGAAAAGAACAGACTCCACAAAACTAACAATGATTGAGAATTCTGTTCTTTTTTTGATCAGGAGTTCCACGTTTAAGCGTCAGCTCCACAAAATATTATTCAGTTTTTTGACATCTTTACTTTAATACAATTTTTACAATTTTCTTTTTGCCTTTCCGAATCGTCATTTCGCCGTCGACAAACATATCTTCCGTCACACTGAGTCTCGGATCCGTGACCTTCTCACCGTTAATCGTCAAACCACCCTGCTGCACCGTCCTGCGGCCTTCCCCGTTCGACGGTACCAGACCGGCTTCCTTAATCAGATTAAGGAGCCCTTTGCCCTCGCCGGCAAACTCCTCCCGGCTGATCTCCACGGACGGAATATTTGCAGAATCGCCGCTGCCGCCGAACGCCGAACGGGCCGCCTCCTGCGCTTTTCCGGCTTCTTCCTCACCGTGAACCATCTTTGTGACTTCATAAGCCAGCGTTTCTTTCGCGATGTTGATTTCCGATCCACCGAGCGAAGCCAGTCTTCTGACCTCGTCCATCGGGAGGAATGTCAACATTCTAAGGCATTTTTCAACATCCGCGTCACCGACATTTCTCCAGTACTGATAAAAATCGTACGGGGAGATACGGTCTTTGTCCAGCCATAACGCGCCGTTCGCGGTTTTTCCCATCTTTTTACCCTCACTGTTTGTCAAAAGGGAAAAAGTCATACCATAAACGTCTTTTCCGCACATTTTTCTCGTCAGTTCGATGCCCGCAATGATGTTGGACCACTGGTCGTTTCCGCCAAACTGCATCCTGCAGTCAAAGTCTCGCGCCATGACCATGAAATCATAACTCTGCATCAGCATATAGTTAAACTCAAAAAAGGAAAGTCCTCTTTCCATTCTCTGTTTGAACGCCTCCGCTCTGAGCATCGTGTTGACGTTGAAATGCTGACCGACGATTCTGACGAACTCGATGTAGTTAAGCGGACGAAGCCAGGCTGCGTTGTTCACGCTGATGGCTTTGCCCGGAAGTGGCTCTCTGTTCTGATGACCCGGCGTTAAAACGCCGTTGTTTCCCTCATATTTCCACTCATCATCGAAATCGAGAAAACGGTCAAACAGTTTCTTGAACTGCGCACAGTTGTAATCGATGGTCTCTGTATCCATCATCTGTCTCATGTCGGTTCTGCCAGACGGGTCACCGACCATGCCGGTGCCGCCGCCGATCAGCGCGATCGGAGTATGACCGTACTTCAGCATGTACGATAGAATAATAACCTGCATGAAATGCCCGACGTGCAGACAATCTGCCGTTGGATCGAATCCGATATAAAACTTGATCTTCTCTTTGCCGAGCATATCTCTCACCGCTTCCTCATTGGTTACCTGTTCAATGAAGCCGCGCTCTTTTAATACATCATAAACATTGTCATAATTACTGACAGTATCAGGAACTTTGATCATTTTCCTTCCCTTTCAAATCAATTTTCGTTGCTTTCTTCCCTTAACGGGTACCATACAGACGGTCGCCCGCATCTCCGAGTCCCGGTACGATAAAGGCATCTTCATTCAGACAATCATCCTTCGCCGCAATAAAGATATCTACATCCGGGTGTGCTTTCTGAAGGACTTCAATGCCTTCCGGCGCCGCGATCAGGCACATAAACGTAATGTTTGTCCCGCCGCGCTGCTTGAGGAAATCGATTGCTGCGACCGCGCTGCCTCCGGTTGCCAGCATCGGATCCACGACAATAATCTGTCTTTTATCTACATCGACAGGCAGCTTGCAATAATACTCCACCGGTTTGTGCGTTTCCGGATCCCGATACAGTCCGACGTGACCAACCTTTGCGTTCGGGATCAGTGCCAGCATTCCGTCAACAAAGCCCAGCCCTGCTCTCAGAATCGGCACAATTGCGACATCTTCGCCCTTCAGCATGTACGTCTTTGTTTTACAGATCGGCGTTTCGATTTCAACCTCTTCAAGCGGAAGTTGTCTCGTCGCCTCAAATCCCATCAGCATTGCAACTTCCTTTGCCAGTTCACGGAAATCCTTTACACTGGTCTCTTTCATTCTCATAAGCGAAACCTTATGCTGAATCAGCGGATGATCAAATACGTATACTTTTCCCATTTACAGCCGTCCTTTCCTTAATATATCACATTTCATCCAGAAGTCCGACGCGTCTTGCGTGACGGCCGCCTTCAAATTCTGCGTCGAGCCAGGTATCCGTCATCCGGATCGCCAGTTCCGGATCAGTCGTCCTTCCACCGATCGCCAGAATGTTCGCGTTATTGTGTTGCTTTGCCTGCTGCGCCATTTCCACAGATGTTACCAGCGCGCAGCGAACGCCTTTTACCTTATTGGCCGCAATCGAAATCCCGATTCCGGTTCCGCAGAAGACCATGCCAAGGTCAGCTTTTCCGTCTATCAGCGCTTCTCCGCAGGCTTTTCCATAAATCGGATAATCGACAGATTCTTCAGAATCTGTTCCGATATCCAGGATCTCGATACCTCTTCCGCGAAGATGTTCCGCAACTGTCTGTTTCATTTTGTAGCCAGCGTGGTCACTGCTAATCACGATTTTCATCACATTCCCTCCTGATCTAAACTGTTGATTTTAGGCGGAGCAGAACCCGCCGTTTACCGTACCGAATCCGTTCAGCCCCCCCGGGCAGGACAGGGAAACCATTGCCTGCGGAAGCGAGGAAATCCGGCGCCCTTTATACTTTTCTGATATTATACCCTGCTGATTTCAGCATTCTGTTCATGACGGAAAAGCCGATTCCCTTTTCAGGAAGTGCCGCAGCAAGAATCACATCCACGTGATTCCGATCAGCCTCTCTAAGTTCAGCAAAGAAATCTCTCGCGGCTTTTCTCTCATCACTTTCAAAAATCAACGTTTTAACTTTTTGCCCCATCACTTCGCGTTCCATGCGTTCTTCATCAATCGCACTTCTGACATCGTCCGGTTCCCCCTCAAAGATAATCATTTTCGCCTTTGGAGCATAATGACGGTATTTCTGACCCGGCGATTTCGGCTTTTTACAATTCACTCCGGATAATTCCGGCTTCACATTAAGCATCGGGTCTGTCAGAATCTCTCTTCCGAGTGCTTCTTCAAAATCTTCCTTTGTGATGATCCCCGGTCTGAGAATCATCGGGATGTCACCGGTCATATCGATTACGGTGGATTCAATACCGACGCTGCACGGACCACCATCGATAATCGCATGGATCTCCCCGTTAAGGTCGTCAAAAACGTCCTGTGCCGTCGTCGGACTCGGCCGTCCGGAAATATTGGCGCTCGGCGCTGCGACCGGACAACCGGATTTGCGGATCAGTTCTCTGGCAGTGCGGCTTTCCGGCAGCCGGATTCCGACCGTCGGCTGCCCTCCCCGTGTCACAGTGGGAACCAAATCTGAACTGAGCGCAATCATCGTCAGCGGACCCGGCCAGAATCGGTCCATGAGTATTCTCATTTCCGTCGTCACCCGGACCGTCAACGGCTCGATCTGGTTTTTTTCAGAGATATGCACAATCGACGGATTGTCCGAAGGTCTCTGCTTAACTTCATATATACGCGCCACAGCATCCGGATCCAGCGCGTTTGCGCCCAGCCCGTAAACCGTTTCCGTCGGAAAAGCAACCAGACCGCCGTCCGCAATAATCTTAGCCGCCAGTTCCAGATCTTCGCTGTTTTCTGTCAATAACTTCGTCTCCATAATTCCCAAACATCTCCATTGATCAGCCGCTGTCTGCAGGCGTCTTTTGCAGACCTTTTTATCACCTGCTGCTTTCTGTCCGGCGAAATTTATCCGACACTGTTCATCTTCTTCGCCTGATCGTCCGTGGTCAGCGCGTCAATGATTTCATCGATCGCTCCGTCCAGAATCGCATCGAGTTTATACAACGTCAGCCCGATTCGATGATCGGACACTCTTCCCTGCGGGAAATTATACGTTCTGATGCGTTCACTCCGGTCACCCGAGCCGACCTGTCCGCGGCGTTCTGCCGCGATCTTATCATTCTGTTCCTGCTGCATTTTATCGTAAATGCGGGATTTCAAAACCTTCATCGCTTTTTCTTTATTCTTGATCTGCGATTTCTCATCCTGACAGGTGACAACGATGCCGGTCGGCAGATGTGTCAGACGGACAGCCGAATCTGTCGTGTTTACACACTGCCCGCCGTTCCCTGACGCTCTGTACACGTCCACCTTTACATCGTTCTGGTCGATCGTTACTTCAACATCGTCCACTTCCGGCAGTACCGCAACCGTCGCCGCAGAAGTGTGAATGCGCCCGGATGTTTCTGTCTCCGGAACACGCTGTACTCTGTGTACGCCGCTCTCAAACTTCAGTCTCGAATAAGCGCCTTTGCCCCTGATCATAATATCAGCTTCTTTTACGCCTCCGATTCCTGTATCGCTCAGATTAATCAGCTCAACCTTGTATCGGTTTCTCTCAGCAAAACGAGTGTACATTCTAAGCAGATCGCTTCCGAAGAGCGCCGCCTCTTCCCCGCCGGTACCCGCGCGTATCTCAAGGATTACATTTTTATCATCATTTGGATCCTTCGGGATGAGCAGAATCTGAAGCTCCTGAGAAATCGTTTCAATATTCGATTCCTGTTCGGACAATTCTTCCTTGGCAAGCACTCTCATCTCCTCATCGGTTTCTTCCTCAAGCATTTGCCTGGCAAAGTCCAGATCTTCCTTTGCCTGTTTATATTCTTTATATTTTTCAACAACCGGCTCGATTTCCCCGAGCTCTTTCATATGTTTCTGCCAGACCGACTGATTCGCGATCACATCCGGATTCGCCACGAGCTTTGTCAGCTCGTCGTATTTATCAACTACTGACTCCAATTTTTCAAACATCTATGATTTCCTCACTATTCCGGTGCCGATATACACCAAATCTACCAAACAAAAATTATAGCATATTTACGGCCAATTGTCAGCAATTCATGAGATATCACGGAATCACCGACAGATTCCTGATATGAAAAATCGGGAGTTCACCACTCCCGATCCAATTTCCGTTTTTAATATGATTAGTCCAGATTATATTTCTGTTTGAACTTCTCAACACGTCCACCACGATTGATGAACTTCTGCTGACCTGTAAAGAACGGATGACATGCTGAGCAGATATCGAGCCTCATTTCAGGCTTGTTCGATCTCGTCATAAATGTGTTTCCGCATGCGCAAGTAACTTTACAGTCCACAAATTTTGGATGGATTCCTTCCTTCATGCTTTCTTACCTTCTTTCTTCATGAGGCTTGCGCCCCAGCATATTTTTCCGCATTTACTGCAGCTAAAACAGCATATCACTAAATGCTTTATGAGTCAAGTGCTGTTTTCACTGCTTTTTCGGCCTTAGCTTAGTCCTTAATTCTTGCAAAAACCACACGGTCAAAGTGCGCAAGATCCTGCAGCGAATGGAGATCCTGATAATGTCCGTTTTTCTCAAGCATCTCGACCACTGCATCCTTCTGTTCCGCGCCAATCTCAAACATCAGAATTCCGTCTTTCTTCAAAAACTCCGGTGCCTGGCGAATGATTCTTTTATACAACTTCAGTCCGTCATCCCCGCCGTCCAGTGCAATCAGCGGTTCATGATCTTTAATTTCCCGCTGAAGATATGGGATTTCTCCCGTTCTGACGTAAGGCGGATTGGATATGATCATGTCAAATCTTTTCTTTCTGAATCGTGCCTTCTTAAATGGCTCAAAAAGGTCGCCCTCTTCAAAAGCAATTTTCACCGAATTCAGTTCTGCGTTTTTTCTGGCTACGGCTACCGCCTCCGGACTGATATCTGAACAGGTTACCTTTGTCGTTTTACAAAGTTTCGCAATCGAAACACCGATCGCTCCGCTTCCGCATCCCAGATCCAGCACGTCAAAACTGCCCTTTCCGCGCTCCGGAAGTTGTTCATCCCCGATCTTATTCTCATTGATGACTTTGACCGCATTGTCAACCAGAATCTCTGTATCCGGTCTCGGAATAAGCACATCTTCATTGACGATGAAAGAAAACCCCATGAAACCTTGTCTTCCGATTATATATTGAAGCGGGATTCCGGCGCATCGCTTGTCAAGCAGACTGAAATACTCCTCACACAGATAATCCTCCAGGATCACCTGATATTCCAGGATCAATTTTGCTTTTGGAATACGTCTCAGATAACAGTAAAGCAGTTTAC
This sequence comes from uncultured Eubacteriales bacterium, assembly GCA_900318155.1. Taxonomy (GTDB): domain Bacteria; phylum Bacillota; class Clostridia; order Peptostreptococcales; family Anaerovoracaceae; genus Aminicella. The sequence continues at coordinate 20,375 of ONJN01000189.1, read as the reverse complement.
TGTCCACATCAGGATTTTCCACGCCGCTTTCGGACATCTGTGTCTCGGCGATGTTCAGTAATTCCTTCACACGCATACTCATTCGCTTTCTCCTCCACACCTGATTATTGATCCATTGATTCTTTATCCCCTGTATCTGAATTCTCTATATCCGACCCCTGATTATCCCTGTTTATTACATGCTTTTCAATGATATTCGCGTCCGCGTCACAGAAACCTTCCACACATTCCGCCCCCTCCGACGCCAGTACAGCCTTCATCGCTGCAATCCCGATTTCCAGTTGAGAACGATCCGGTTCCTTCGTCGTCAGTTTCTGAAGATAAAGCCCCGGTACACTCAGGAGCTCAACAATAATGTTGTCCGATTTCCCTGCCCAGCGCAGCACTTCATACGACAGAGCCGCGATCACCGGCATCAGAACGATTCTCGACACAATACGCCACATCAGCGACGGCCAACCGAGCAGTGAGAACAGTACGATAGCGATCACCATTACAAACATCAGAAAACTTGTACCACACCTCGGATGCAGTGTGTAAAACGGCTCCGCGTTCTCCGGCGTCAGCTCCAGCCCTTTCTCATAACAGTGAATCGTCTTGTGCTCCGCCCCGTGGTACTGAAAAACTTTCTGTATTTCTTCCATCCTGGAGATCAGAACAATATACAAAAGAAACAACAGGAGCCTGAACAGGCCCTCAATCAGATTCAGAACAACACTGTTGTGGATAACTGCTTTCAATGCTCCCACGACCGTCGTCGGCAGCAGGGCAAACACCAGAATTGAAAACGCAAACGAAAAAACCATCGACACAGCAAGAAGAAAATTCCATATTGTCTTCTCACCAAACCGATCCAGGAGCCATTTTTCAATTTTTCCCGGCTCTTCAGATACCTCCTCGCCCAGAAAATACTCCTGAACGTCCGCAGAAAAAGTCAATACTTTCATTCCACTGACCAACGACGCGACAAAGGACACAACGCCCCGGATCAGCGGCAGCTTCATCCAGCGCGGGCGCTTTCCGTTCAGTATTGTTTTCAAATAGATACGATCATCCGGAAGCCGTATGGCCACCGCAGTATGCGTATCGCCCTTCATCATCACACCGTCGATTACAGCCTGCCCGCCGATTTTCGTCGGACGAGCGTCCTTTAAAAAAATTTTACTAAAATCCATGTTTTTTCTTTAACTTAATCTCCCTCCGATAACCTCCGGGACTCCGTCCCGGCCCGGCCGAATCCCGCAGCCCGGGAGCTTTTTTCGTCTGGCCGTCTTTTGGTCAGTTCTCCGCCCCCAGCAGACAAATCAGTCGTAAAATACCGTCCTGATCACATTGACAAAGTCTTTATTTGTCTTCGTATGCGCCAGATTATCAATAATTTCTTCCGTAACCTCCTGTGGCGGCCTGTTTGACATCGCTCTTCGCATGGCCCAGATCGATTCAAGTTCGTCCTGTGACATGAGGAGCTCCTCGCGCCGCGTTCCGGATTTATATATATCAATAGCCGGAAAAATACGTTTCTCCGACAGTTTCCTGTCGAGATGAAGCTCCATGTTTCCCGTGCCCTTAAATTCTTCGTAAATCACATCGTCCATCCGACTGCCGGTGTCTATCAGCGCTGTCGCGAGAATCGTCACACTGCCGCCCTCTTCAAGATTTCTGGCCGCGCCGAAAAATCGTTTCGGCCCGTAAAATGCACCCGGATCAATACCGCCTGACAGAGTCCTCCCAGACGGCGGAACAACCAGGTTATACGCTCTGGTCAGTCTGGTCAGACTGTCCAGCAGAATCACGACGTCTTTTCCATGTTCCGCCAGACGCTTTGCCCGGGCAAAAACCATCTCCGCCACTTTAACATGATGCTGCGGCATCTCGTCAAAGGTTGAATAAATAACATTCCCGTTCTTCAGCGAACGCTTCATATCAGTAACTTCTTCCGGGCGCTCGTCAACAAGCAACACGATCATTTCTGTATCCGGATAGCCATTTTCAATCCCATGCGCGATATTCTTCAGAAGCGTCGTTTTGCCGGCCTTCGGCGGAGCTACGATCAACCCGCGCTGGCCTTTGCCGATCGGTGACACGAGATCGATCAGCCGCGTCGAAAGATTCATCGGTGAATCTTCAAGCCTCAGTTTTTCACGAGGGAAAATCGGCGTCAGATCTTCAAACTGCGGACGCCGGATCGATACACCCGGATCGTCTCCGTTGACCGTCTGTACATACAGCAGGGCCCCGAACCGTTCACCCGGATTCGGAAGACGAGATACGCCCTTGATCTCGTCGCCGGTCTTCAAATTGAAGCGTCGGATCTGTGTCGGCGAAACATATACGTCTTTGTCGCTTGTCAAAAAATTATCAAACCGCAGAAAACCAAATCCACCGTCCGCGATCTCAAGGATTCCCGTCACATTGGGACGCGGCCGGTTCTGATTTTTCTTTGACTGCACCGCCTCATCATCAGAAGCAGTTTCTTGCTCCCCCGGATTCTGTGCCGCCGTTTCACCGGTTTCTTCTGTCGGTTCTGTATCTTCAGTCACGTTATGATCGATAACGTCCGTTTCTTCTTTTTTTTTCTTTGGCATTTAAATAATAATACTATAAAAGTATTTCTTCCTTTCTACTACAATGTATTTATGGGTTAGATGCCTTACAGCCAGTAAAGATCTTTTCCATCTTGTTGCTTAAGTTGTTAGAATGTATGGAGCAATGGTATATCGGTTCCTTTCCTGGACTGTATATGACTTTTATTTTATAACATCAACAACGATTCTTCAATAGACAAAAAAAAGACCATGCTGTGCTCGTGTTAAAAACCGGTCTCCCCCAGGCCTGATCTTTACATCATTCCTGAGGGAGCACATTTGGATTATTTTACTATTCTTGTCAGATTTGTCAAAACTCTTAAGATCAATCAGTTTGATTACCCAGTATCCGCATTCCGTCACCCGGAATACGTTCACCAACAGTATTCAGACTCAAAAATTTAATAATTTTTAATAATTATTTATACTTACTGAATCCAATACTCTTCATCGAAACCTTCGCTTTCTTCGCAAGGATATTCCAGGCAGCAAAAGCAGCTTTCATGTCGCCGCGGGCGATTTCTTTAATCTGCGCATTGGTGTATACCGGATCATCGTCCGAACCCGGGGAACTCTCCAGTTTACTGAATGTCAGGCCTCCTCCGGCCTTTGTATAAGCCAGGGAGATATTTCCCCGGGCCTCTGCTGTATCCGTAGTGTAGCCGTCACAGTCTTCTATTGCAAAAGTACCTTTTGTTTTCCCGATCAGATTAAAATTCATCACTGCTGTATAATATCCCGGCGGTTCATCACAGTTATACTTGTAATTGAATTTAAGCAGATTTGTATTTTTCCTTGCTGTGATTTTTGCAGTTCTGACCTCGCCGCTTTCACTTGAAAGGACTTTTTTATATGTAATCACATAACTGCCGTCCGACTGCTTCTTGCCTTTTTTTAAAATGTAATTCCTCAGCTTTCGCGCATTAATAACGCGCTGTTTCTGAACAGTAACCTTACACTTCAGCGTTTTTTTCTTAACCTTCGCTTTAATGGTGCATGTTCCTGGTTTTTTTCCATAAACTACACCTTTTTTAGTGACTTTAGCTATTTTTTTATTAGTGCTCTTCCATTTTACCTTTTTCTTTGTTCCTTTGACTTTTAGCTTGACCTTTTTCCCGACGGCAACAGTCACCTTCTTTTTATTCAGACGGATCTTCGACTTCGCATCAGCCGGCGAACCCTCTGCTATAAATACACATGCGACTATAAGAGTCAGAAATACGATCAGAAACTGTTTGCCACACTGTTTAGCTGTCAGTTTCATAATTTGCCTCCTTCATAAACATTATTATAGTAATACTTCTAACAACATGCATCAAAAAAAGTATTTGATTTTTTCATTCACAAACTGTTCTGAAATCTGTACATGTTTCTGGGATAAGTATAACAGATTCCTATTCATTACTCAATATTCTGTGCTATATTGTTCTTTTCAAAATTAATGCAGTGTATAAAACGGATCGGATAAAAGGTGTTCTGTTTGTCCGACAGCCAGATTCCCAGTACTGTCCTCCGGTTCCAGACACCCTGCCGCCAATCCCGAAGTCTATTCATCTTTTTCCGTACCGGGCGCTTTCACACCTTCATCGTAGCTTTCTGCTATTTCTACGAGGTATGCCCGCTGGTGCGCAGTCAGATGCCCCATGATGTCGATCATTCGTGCGACATCCCTTTTATAAGCCTTTTCATCTTTGTCATCATAAATGATTGAATTATTATCGTATAATGCCAGCCCGTCCGGACTCGTGTGATCTGTATGGTCGGACCGCAGCAGAATATCCACGTAACGGTCGTCTTCGGCAATATAACTGAGCGAACTGTTCAATGCCCCACAAAGATTATTATATGTGTATATGCTTCCGGCTTTTTCCCCATACTCAATAGATTTGATCATTGAATCAGAGACACCACTCTTTTCCGCCAGTTCCCGGATCGTCATCCCTCGCTGTTCGCGCATCTTTCTGATTCGCCGGCCGCTCTCGTCAAGGTCAAAGCAGCGGCTTTGTTCGTCTTTTGTCTTCATATCCGTCACCCGTAAACTTATATCAACGTGCTGCCGCCGGCAACATTTGCCTCAGCGGTCGATTTAAGTTTAGTGACTGCAAAATGGTTATAAAATAAACCACAGGTGTACTCTATGGCTACCTGTGGTAGAAATACGTGTATTTTATTTAATACAATGCGGACGCGTACTGAAAAATGTTGCATACTTTTCTGTGTAGAAAAACATCACAGTTTAACAAGTTTTAACAACGTTCTATTGGAAACATTTTTCGCAGCATTCGGTTCAGCTTAACTCTTATGTCATACCAGATTATTCTCGCAAAAAATCTCCGAAAACTTCGACTCAGGTACGGATTTACACAATTGCAGCTGTCCGGCATGATCAATATCGACCGGACATATTACTCAAGAATTGAAAATGCGAAAGTGCCGCCCACAATTGATATCGTGATGTCACTCGCCGAGATATTCCATCTCAGCCTGGATGCGCTTCTTTTTCAGGAGCTCGATCCGTCCTCTCTTCCGGACCATATTAATCAGATGACAGGGCCTTATTCGCCGAAGTCGTCGTCAAACGATGACTGAGCATCCGGTCAAGCAGCTGATCGTAAATTGGACGCCCACCCATAAGAGCAGCTGTAACAGCAGAAATCAGCGCAACAAGACAGAACGACAGAAAATTCTGGAAACTCCCTGTCAATTCTGTAATCAAAATAATACCAGTGATCGGCGCACGGATGACCGCAGCAAAATACCCGACCATGCCAAGCATAACAAAATTTGCGGTATAACAGGGATCAATTCCGCCGATCTGCACCACTGCTGCTGAAAACAATCCGCCGGTCAACGCTCCGTTTACAAGCAGCGGCAGAAAAATCCCGCCCTGCGCACCGGAAGTCGTACAGATCATGGAAAAGAAAAATTTTACGATCAGAAGTATCGCCAAAGAGCTCAGCAACAGTTTTCCGTCCGCAGCTTCCCGAATCAATGAATATCCGGTTCCCATCGTCTTTGGAAAAAAGACCGCAACTGGGATGAGACACAGCAACGGCACCGCGATCCGCACGTATCGGGATCGGATTCTGTCATACCGATCCTGCATGAAATTCGTAAACTGATTGAAAAATACGCCTGAAACGCCCAGAATCACTCCCAGGAGCAACAACAGCCAGTAGCAGCGCAGCGGGATTGCTGCCGGCAGGCTCACCACGAGCACCGGATGCAGACCGAAAATGTTTTTCGTGACAAAATCCGCTGCAACACAGGCCGTCAGCGCGGAAACAAGCACATCACGCGAGAAATCTCCCCGTATGTCCTCCAACGCAAAAATCACGCCGGCAAGCGGTGCACTGAATGCGCCGGCAAGTCCGGCCCCCGAACCGCTGGTCATAAGCAGCTTCTCAGCCTCCGCCTTCCGGTTCGTCATCCGGGAAAAACCTTTCCCGGCCATCGCCCCGATCTGCACGCTCGGTCCCTCATTTCCCATAGATAGTCCCGCGCCGATGCCGGCCACCGTCCCGACCAGCTTGGCACAAAGCGTCGAAAGCCACGGCTGTGATACTTTTCCGCGCAATTCACCTTTAACCTGAGGTATTCCCGACCCTGCAGAATAAGCAGAAATCCTCAGACAAAAGCATATAATAAGGAAAACACCTGCCAGCAAGGCAATCAAAACCAGGGCGAAAGCAGTATCAACCTTCGCCCTTTCTAAAAATTTTTCCCTTAAAAGTTCCGTTTTTTCCAGCCCCAGCCGCAGCAGCGATACCGACGCGCCGGCCGCGATTCCCACAAACAGACTCTCAACAATCAGCCGCAGGTAACGCCATCCCGGCATCGATTCGGTCGCATCCAGAGGGCTGAATTCACTGTTTTTCTTCTTATCCATCATTAATGACCGTAAAGATTGGTCGTAATATATTCCGGATCACAGGTCACATCCAGTCCGAGTGACTGCAGCGTCTGCTCATCACGGTCACTTAAAATCGCCGTGCAGTGTGCCTTGCAGCCTTTCAGCTGCAGCAGCTTTTCTGACGCGATCTGAGCAGTTGGATTCTGTGATCCTGAAACGGTAAGCGCAATCAGGATTTCCTCGCAGTTCAGACTCGTCCGGTCCGAATTCAGCAGGCTGGTTTTCATATCCTGCATCGATTCCAGCACATGCGACATAATAAGTGGAATATCATCCGGAATTCCCGCGAGATACTTAATACCATTGAGAAGCGCTGCTGCCGCCGCAACCATTCTTCTGGAACTTCGTCCGGTAATGATCTTCCCATCCGGCATCTCCATCGCCATTACGACTACATTTTCATCATCATGATCCATATGATTCTTCATGTCGGCGTATTCCCGGGCCGGCACCACGACCACCCTGTCCTCAACAGACTTTCCGACTTTATGCATCAGAAGTTCGGACCGCTCCAGCGTTTCCGCCGATATTTTCCCCTTTTTATAATCGCACAATGCAATGAGATAACGCCGAATGATTTCCTGGCAGGCCGCCTCACAGCAGACCTCGTCATCAATAATCCCGAATCCCGCACGGTTTACGCCCATATCCGTCGGCGATTTGTAAACCGCTTCTTTCCCGGTGATTCCCTCAATGATACTGCGGACAACCGGGAAGACTTCCATGTCCCGGTTATAATTGACCGCTTTTTCATTGTAAGCCTCCAGATGAAAAGAATCGAGCAGGTTCACGTCATTGAGATCAGCCGTTGCCGCTTCATAAGCGATGTTGACTGGATGACGAAGTGGAAGATTCCAGATCGGAAATGTCTCAAATTTCGCGTACATTGCCCGCACGCCTTTCCGTGAATCGTGATACATCTGACAAAGGCTTGTCGCCAGTTTGCCGCTGCCGCCGCCAGGCCCTGTCACTACAACGATCGGCTTTGTCACTTCAATGTATGGATTGACGCCGTATCCTTCGTCGCTGACGATCGTTTTCACATCCGTCGGATAGCCTTTTGTGTAATAATGTCTGTACACCCGGATGTCGCGTCGCTCAAGCTTATTGATAAACATATTGACCGGCGCGGAATCTTCGTATCGCGTAACAACGACGCTGTTCAGCGAAAGATCGTAGCGGCGGAAAATATCGATCAGGCGCAGCACCTCCAGATCGTACGTGATCCCGAAATCCTGCCGCGTCTTGTTGTTGGTGATGGCTCCGGAATAAATACAGATAATCACCTCCACCTCATCCTTCATCTTCTGAAGGAGCTCGATCTTGGCATTTTCATTGAAACCGGGCAAAACTCGCGCCGCATGTTTATCGTGCACAAGTTTTCCGCCGAATTCCAGATAAAGCCGATCGCTGCGGCTGTGTTCGATACGTTCTCTGATGTATTTTGACTGTTCTTCTATATATTTTTCGGCGTCAAAGCCGATCTTCCTGCTCATAGTCTTTCTCCCGGATGTTTCACTTCTGCGGCTCTGCGTCAATCTCGATTCGGATTCCGTTTACAGTCTCGGCAAAAGAGCCAATGCAGACACCGTATTCGATCTCAATGACTCCCGAACCGTTCTCGTCCAGATCATTAACAATTTTCTTTGTCACCACTTCCATATTAAGCGGGCCGTACGGCGTATCATACTGGTTCTGAAAACGGTCACCGGTACGGAATTCCATCACGGAATCGTAACCGCCGCTGTCTGATCCGAGACGATTCAGACTGATCGTATCGCCGTCCAGCTTCACGGTCGTGATGCATCCCGGTATACCGGAGAGTTCACTTTCCGTATATTCAATATATACCTTACCGTCACTCTCAAAGTATTTTCCATCCGTGACAAATTCCACACTGTCTTCTTCATTAGTCCCAATATACTGTCTTCCTGTTATCTTTAACACGATATCTTTCATAACCATACTCCACAATTTTTTCTATCAGCTCTGTAAACTCCACACCCTCATCTGCCCAGAGGCTCGGGAACATGCTGTATTTTGTGAATCCCGGAAGTGTGTTTACTTCATTTACATACACTTTTTCGGTTTTTTTATCGACAAGGAAATCTACTCTGGAAAGACCCGCACAGTCGAGCGCAACATAGGTTCTGACTGCAAGACTTCTGATTTCCTCTCGCAGCTCATTAGAAATATCGGCTGGAACGGTGATTACGGTTCCCACATCATCTGAATATTTAGCTTCATAATCGTAAAACTCGTTTGCTGCCTCAATTTCTCCTACACTTGCCGCAAGCGGTTCATCATTTCCGATTACGCCGGTCTCGAGTTCCCGCGCGTCGATGCCCGCTTCCACGATCAGGCGCCGGTCGTACCTGGCCGCGTATTCAAGCCCGGCGATGAGTTCCGCATGATTGTTCACCTTGGAAATCCCCACGCTGGATCCCGCGTTAGCCGGTTTTACGAACATCGGATACGGAAGCTGTTCTTCACAAAGAGCTGCTTCTTTTTCTACATCTTTGTGCACATTTGTTACCAAAACGAGCCTGAACGGGCTGGTCGGGATTCCGGACGCTTCAAATACCATCTTCGCCGCGACTTTATCCATCGCCAGAGACGAACCGAGCACGCCGCAGCCGGCGTAAGGAATATCCAGCATTTCAAACAGGCCCTGAATCGTTCCATCTTCACCATAAGAACCGTGAAGTACCGGGAAGATCAGGTCGACCATTTCCGGGAGCTTTCCGATCTCAAGATCGACTGCGGTTTTTTCCCAGCTGCTGTCCGGAAGAGCGTCAACATCCCCTTCGTAAAGCTTCCATTTACCGTCTCTTGTGATTCCGATGCATACGATTTCATGACGTTCTTTGTCGATTGCGTTGATCACAGATACTGCCGATTTCAATGATACTTCATGCTCCGGTGATCTTCCGCCAAAAATAATACCGATCCTGTCCATCTGATCATCTCCTTACCAAACGGCAGTCTGCCGCCGTTTCTGTATTACGTACTGTGTCTGCGTACAATTATACTATTATATAACACTATAAATAATATATGGCAAAACTATATTACAAAGCCAACGACTTTACTACAAAGTCAGCGAATAGTATAATATAGTTTCTATTTTACTATAAACCGGCTTCGATTACAGCATGAAATTATTCAATATTACAGAGAAAACAAAATCACCCTTTCATAGGTATGGACTTATCATCTTTATTATTTTTTGTTAACCATTCTTTAGTCTTTTTAATATCGGACTTCACACTTTTATTTGAAACTTCACATAATCATCACATTGCATCTGTATACTGATACTTGTTTCAGGGGTAGAAGCAATGTTATTGTTTGATTATCGGCAATATTTTGTCGGTAAATTTTTTAGTACCATGAAACAGGATATTTCGAAATTTGCGGTATAATTGCAGAGGCTGTATACGGAGCAGAACCGAATGTCGCAGTCCCGGTTACAGCAGGAATACTGTAAATCAGAGACTTTTCCTGAGATTTCAAAGGGGTGAACGAATGGATAATTGGGAAAACAACAAGAATAACGACAATTGGAGAGACAGACCGACCGCAACTTATGATTACAGTGATCTTGACTTGAAACAGAACAGTCAGAATGATCATGCCGGATCCGGGTTTTACGGCGGATCGAAAGACTATCCGTTTATTATGTCCGATCCGGCAGACACAACGCCGAGTCAGGAGGAACCGGCACAGGCTCCGTCGCAGGAAGGTCCGAACGTGTATTACTACGATGATGCGACAAAGGAATCCGTTTCCTCAGTTGAGTACGACAGCCGCAGCGGTGGTTACGGCGGTGGCTTTGTGATTCCGCCTGCCGGCAGCACAGCCTATGGCAGTGAAAGAAACTACAGCGACAACGACAGTAAATACAGCAACAACAGAAGCAGCAGCTACGGCAGCAGAAACAATGATTTTTACGGATACGACATCCCAACCGCCGGATCCGGAGGTGACAATTCCAGGAAAGGAAACACCGTCGTACTGAACATGTCCCGGAGATTCTTTGTCCTGATCCTGATCTTCTGTATGATCGCTACTTCCGCGATAACCTTGGGGCTTGTAAACCACTTCAACAAACCGGCCAAAAACGGCAGCGCAACCGCGACGGATTACAAACTGGCATCTTCAAAGAAACAGCTCTCCTATAAAGGAATTATCGCGAAGGCTGAAGATTCCGTCGTCTCGATCACGACCGAGTCCGTATCGACCGACTCGTGGGCGGGTAATTACGTCACACAGGGCGCGGGCAGCGGAGTCATCATCAAGTCCAACGGTTATATCCTGACCTGTAATCACGTCATTGAGGACGCCAGTAAAATCACGGTTACACTGAACAATAAGAAAACTTATTCAGCTACAGTAATTGGTTCCGATTCTGACAAAGATCTCGCTGTTGTGAAGATCAATGCTGAAGACCTGACTGCCGCCACTTACGGTGACAGCTCCAAACTCAGCGTCGGCGACGATGTCGTCGCGATCGGAAATCCACTCGGAGAACTCGGCGGAACCGCAACGACCGGTATTATCAGCGCACTGAACAGAAACCTTACGATTGAAGGTAAAAAGATGTCACTGCTTCAGACCGACGCATCCATCAATCCGGGCAATTCCGGCGGCGCACTGTTCAACTCATCCGGCAACCTGATCGGTATCGTCGTAGCTAAATCATCCAGTTCCGGCGTTGAAGGCCTGGGATTCGCAATTCCAATCAATCAGGCCTCCAAAACCGCCGCAACACTGATAAAAACAAAGCACATCGATAAATCATCTTCCTCTTCAATGTACGGCTCGGACGATATGGACGACAACTTCGGCAGTCACGGACCTGATTCTGATTCACCGGCTGAGAATTCCAAATCACCGAAAATCGGCGTTACGGTAACCGAAGTCGACGAATCGACCGCGCAGGCCAGCGGACTGACTGACGGCGCGGGAATCTATATCATGAGCGTTACAAGCAGCAGCGCCCGCGAAGCGGGACTGGAAACCGGCGATAAGATCACCGCGCTGGACGGAACTGAGGTCAGCACCTACAACTCCCTCACCAGCCAGCTCAAGAAACATAAGTCCGGTGACAGAGTCACACTGACCATCAAACGTTCCGGTACAACCAAGAAAATCAAGGTTACACTTTCATAGCATAGTAAACAACCCCGCGTCAAACGCGGGGTTTTGCTTATAATAACGGTTAATAACGGTCTGCAGGATTGATTCCGCAGACCACTGAATGCGTTATGCACTTACTTAATCCTGACCGTGAACCTCACTTCCTTTGTCAGACCTTCCGGATCATCACCTCGATTTTTTTCGGATAAAAAACTCCGCCGGCTGTTCCTGGGAAGAAAACTGCATCGGCGACAGAACTGCCGCGTAGCTGCCTGCATTCTTCACGATCATCAGGTCGCCACGTACCATTGTCGGCAGCAGAATATCTTCCGCGATCACATCCGCCGACGTACAAAGATTTCCAACAAGCGTGACTTTTTCCAAAGGAACCTGATCAGAGAAAAGATCGTTTTTTTTCGAAGTCATCCCGACAAAGTCAACAGCGCCCGGTGCTGTGTCGGATGCACCCGGGCCGACGTCGGATTCAGCGTCTTCAGAGTCCGATTTCTTCAGAATCTCATACTGAAATGCATCCAGACCGGTAAACAAAGGCTCACAGCCCGCAGGTTCATCTTGATCCGAATATTTTCCGACCAGACAGGCCAGCGAAGGGCGGATAAAACCGTTTAGCGTATTCTTAAGAATCAGGTAGATTTTGCCGCGCGAGACTTTTTTATCCATGACTTTTGTTACGAAAATTCCGGCCGGTCCTGCAACGTACCGGCCGACCTCAATAATGACTTGAACAGCGCTGTAAACCTTGCAAAAAGACTCGATCCGCCTATTTACGATTTCACCAAGACGACCGGTATCGAGCTCGCAGTCGCTCAGCGAATACGGAATTCCCATACCGGATCCCAGGTTCAGGAATTCAAGCCGGATCCCGGGCAGCCGGTAAAAACGTTCCGCTAAAGCAAACATTCTGTCATAATAGTACCCGAGAATGTCTTCCTCAAGGATCTGACTCTGCAAATGCACGTGCAGACCGATGATTTCAATATTCGGAAGAGCAGGGCAGGATTTGGCCCATGCAAAGAAAGACTCTTCATCGATGCCGAATTTCGACGAGGATCCTATATCGTCCTGCATAGAAAATGAAGGATTCAGACGGACGCCGATCCGGCAGAGCCGTCCTGACTCAAACGCGAGTTTCTGGATCCGTTCAATTTCCCCGAGACTGTCCGCAATAATGATTGAATCATCCATCACCGTCCTCAGATCGTCATCAGACTTTCCGGGCGCCGAATAAAAGATCTCATTGCAGCTAAGCCCGCACTTTTTCGCGAGATCCACCTCCCCCGCACTCGCAGCATCAGCACCAAAGGATCTTGAAAACACACTCTTCAAAAGCTCCTGGTGCGCGTTGCATTTGATCGAATAAAGAAAGTAAACTCCCGGAAAATCCTGTTGCAGACGATGGATACGCTCCTCAATCACCGCCTCATCGTACAGGTAAAAGCTGTCATGCTTTTCAGCAGTTTTCGCGATCAGCTCCTGGTTTACCATAATTATTTCTCCTCTATCACCACTCTGATATGTTTAAACACGCCGTAGATCGCCGGGACTTTGCCGATAATACATCTATAAAGCATGTCTTTCAAATCGATGAATCAGTATACAAAATCTGGCTGCAGAACCAGCTGCTCCTGTTCCAGACAAAGACCTTCGCACAACATCCAGCGAATGGCTTCATGGAAAACCTGATAATCCGGATCATCCAAAAGCTTCTCCAGCGCCCGGCGGTAGTTTTTATTCGGGAGCAGTCGGCAAGCGTCTCTATTGGATTCCAGCGTGACGACATCCATGCGGTACGGCTGAAGATACGGAACAATGCTTTTCCGCAGCTGTGTAAAAATTCGAAACCCTCCCAGATCAATGTCACTCCAGTGACACCAGGTGATCTCCGGGGAACCGGACTGCCGGCCCTCGTTTCCTTCCCCGTCCGGATTTCGGCCAGACTCCGTTTCAAGCCCTGCAGCCGTCGCTACTGATCGGAACCAGTCGCCCTTTGTCGGACTATAAAACCCGCCGTGGTAAAGAACCAACTCGTCCGCTTTTTGCCGTTCTGAAATATACCAGATATAATTGGCTTTATTCTCAATCGACAAAATACGCCTGATATCGCCAAGTCTGACCCTTCGGATCCGTCTGATCGTCTCCGAATTAATATAAGCACCCCAACAGAGTCGGCTGTAATCGACAACACTTTCATCTTCAAGCTCGACTACAGCAGCACCGCAAAACTCCATGATCTCGGGCCAGCGCACAATCCCCCGCTGACGAAGCAGTTCATCGTCCGCTGCCGCTTCGCCAAAGCGCTCCTTTTCAATCTGCCGCAGAATTGACAAAACGTGACTTTTAATATTTTTTTCCCAGTATTTACTGTCACCGTAAAGACGGCTGCTGACCAGACGCTCCATCTGCTCACGGTCGTTCTGCTCCATAAAAATCAGCATATCCAGAATCGCCTGGTCGGTTTCCTCGTCGCCGGTGAAATAACGCGGGATTTTTCTATGCGTCCGGATATGACCCACCTGCTCTTCCAGAAAACGAAAGATCGACAGACTTTGTTCGTCCGTCCCAACCGCATCGCCGCCAAGCTCCCGGAGCGCGACCTGAATCTGTTTAATAAGCCGGCAACGCTGCGTTTCCAGCGGCAGCCGCCCGATCAAACGGTAACTCTCACGCAGTGATTCCGGTTTGGTTACGAGCCAGATCCGGTCGACGAGGTTGCCTTCTTCATGGCGAACCCATGAAAAATCGATACATCCTTTGTCCTTTAAGACTGACAGCTGGGCAAGAAAGTGATTCTTTTTGTCTGGATCCTCGAAGCCGGAGGAAAGCTTTTCCTGTTCACGCTTTGTCAACAAAACACGGCGCTTCGGTGCCTGAGAAGCCGCATCCGCGCAGACTGCGCTGCTGTTTTCAAAGTGATCCAGCAACATATTCAAAACGATTTTCTGGTAGTCTGTCATACTTCCTCCATGACCTCTTCAATTTCCTGCGGGTCAAAATAGCGAGTGAACGAAAGGTGACCATCTTTATATACCGCGATGTTTCGATCTACGATCGGCGCGATGTCCGGGATTTTATCTGTCGGTGCTGAAAAAATCGCCTGTAGCCCAAATCGCCGCAGCAGGTGAATGCATTCCTGAATCCGCTCGCCGTCCATTTTACTGAAGGCCTCATCGAGGATAATCAAGCGTACTGTATCGTTGCGGCTTCGGCTGCGAATTCGGCAGACTTGCGAAAACGACGCAAGCATTGCGATGTAGAACGGAATCTGCGTCTCGCCGCCGGATTTCTTTAAGAGCGTACGCGACAGCCGCTGCTTTTCTCCCTGCTCATTCGTCACGATCAGATCAAATATCAGATAAGTCCGGTAATCTGTAAACCGGCGTACGTTTTTTTCATATTCCGCCCGCCGTTCGGCAGACACGTCATCGTCATTCAGGATCAGAAGCTTAAACAGCTCATCAATTTCCTGCTGGTATTTTTCATTGAAACTGTGTGACGCGGCGTTCCAGCCCCCGGTGTCCATCAGCAGCGGATCCAGGATCATATCGTAAAACCGCTGATACTCTGCCCGGGGACGGATCGTGAAATGATAACGATCCGTCCCGAACACGCTTTTTCTCAGTGAATCATTGAGTTCGTCGATCTGCTGACGAACCGTTTCGATATTCGATTTCATCTTGGCAATAAAATCGTCCCGAAACTGCTCGTAAGCCTGCACCCTTGCTTCAATAATGTTGTCCACATACTTCGGAAGCTCGATCTGCTCCAGATCCTCCAGCTGCTGATCGTACTCCCGGTTGTCCTCCGAATCCGTATCATATGGCATTTTCCAGTCCAGATTGTATTTTTCCCGGAGTCCACGCCGTTCTTTTCTGATACGCTCCAGCTCATTTTGGGTCAGATTCGCTGCTCGCTGGAAGCTGTCCCTGAACGTCATGGATGTCCGCGTATCGCTCTTCTTTTCCCGCTCGTAACGAAGTTCGCCAACCTCGCGCACCCATTCAGCATCAAAGTATTCAGCGATTCTCTGCTCAATCTCCCGAATCTTTTCCTGCACCTGCGGGAGCGTTTCGTTCTCCAGATGACCCTGATTTGTCGTCTGAATCGCGATTTCCCTGTGCTTCGCCAGCCGATTATCCTCCAGCTGCCTCAGTTTATGTCGTTTTTCCGCAATTTCTGTTTCCAGCCGGCTCAGCCAGGTAAAATCGATCGCATCATATTCCTCTTTCCGCGCCGCAATCTGCTCCGCGATTCCGGGCAGCTCTGCTGCGTCCCGGACCGCCTGCGTCCGCTCCGCTGACTCAAACAAACCGAGTACCTCGGTGCCTGCCGCCTTGCTGACCACCTGGAAATGCTTTTTAACTGCCGCCAGGTCCTCCCTTTGTTCCTTCAGATCACTGCGCACCCGCTCGAGCTGCAGTTTCATTGAGCTCTGCCCTATAAACGGAGTCTCATAGCGCCCTGGCGGAATCCTTCGCGTTACATAATTCTTATACAAAGTCACGTTCCTGGTGATCGCTGTTCGGTGCCGGTTTAAATCTTCAACGCGTTCTGATTTCATAACCCGGCCCAGGATATAATCCGCATAAAGACGAGCGTCCGGATCGTCCGTTTCAATCTCCTCGGCAAGCGATCCCGGTCGGTGGCCGCCTTTAAACTCCTTTCGAAGCCGACCGACGTCCACGAGTCCCGTATCAAAAAGACGCTGCTCGCGTTTTGCCTGATCGTAAACGCGGATCGCTTCTGTGTAAAACTCCTCCGGCACGAGTAAATAGAATTTCTGACGATCGAGATACCCCTCGATCGCGTCACGCCACGACTGATCTCTGACTTCCAGAAGATCCGCCAGAATCCGCACCTCGACCGTGCGCCCTTTTTTTTCAAAAAGCGTCTTCTCCAGCAGCCGCTTCAGCCCTGTCACATTATGAGGAAACGGCTTAATCCCGTTCTTCAGATTTTTCTCTTTCAATTCCAGATCCCGGACACCATCCTGAATCTGATCGATTCTACGCCTGAGTTCGCCGCGCCGGTCCTTCAGATTCTCCGACAAAGCCGTCAGCACTGCAGACGCCTCTTCAAAATCGAACGCCAGGACAGTTTCCACATTTATAGCGCTCATTTTATCCAAAAGAGCTTTCACTTCGTCCGCATCCGCCGTTTCGACGCCTCGTCCATCATCCGAACCCACCGTACCGGCGCCCGCGCCGGCTTCTTCAAGCAGCCTGATCTGCCGGCGCCAATTTTCGCCGTAGCTCCGAACCGCCTCCACAGCTGCGTTCAGGCCGCTATTCAACCGTTCAGCCTTCAACTTCAGCTCCGTGATTTCTTTCTCAAGCCGATCCCGCTGCAGTTTAATATCCGAAGAATAATACTGCTTCTCGAGCGCCTCCGTCCTGGTACGCAGCCGCTCCTCCTCTTTCTCCAGCGCGTTCAGTTCCGCCTCCAGACGTAGGATTACCTCACCGGCTGCCGCTATCCGTTCCTTTGTCCCGGCCTCTTCCCCCAGAAGCTCTTCTTTTTCCGCCCGAATTACGATATATTGCTGCTGCCTGAGCCGGTCCTTTGCGGCCTCATAACGATCCGACGCCTGCCGGATTTCCGCCAGCGAACCAATCCTCTTCTGAATCCGTCCGGCGTCCGCCTCCAGATTCCGATAAACCCGGATATCACTCTGCATCTGATCGACCCGGATCTCATTCTTTACATCACAGATCGAATCCGTAATGAATTTTTCGATGTCCGTGATCGGCGTAAATGGTACCGCTTTTTTCAGAAGAGTCAGATATTTTCGCTTCAACTGACCCATCCTTCCGAGCATCACTTCCTGAAAGCGCCGGTTCGAATCGCAGAATTCATACTGTTTCTTTCCATGTTCCCGGTTCAGATACGTCCTGAGGGCACGCAGGTCGTACGGAGTCCGGGTCTTCGAGTCAATAAAATGGTTTTCCGGGATCCCGGAGCGATACAGCACAAACCACTGCCGGTCAAAGCTCTGGTCACTGTGGCAGTCAAAAGCAATGCCCGCGGAAAATCTGCGTTGCGTTTTGTCGTCAAAAAATTCCAGCACAACGTATGAAGTGAACGGGCCTTCGCGCATGAAGGAAAAACCGCTCTCGCCGTCATCCCCGATCTCTCCGTAAAGATAGCCGCGCAGAGTACGTACCGACTTTTCATTTGCCGCTTTGTTAAAAAAGGTTCCGCTCGTATCCCCCAGCATGACCAGCTGCAGTGCGTCAATGATCGTCGACTTCCCCGCGGCCGTCTTTCCCGTCAGGAAATTGATGCGGCCAAGGTCAATAATCTCTTCCGTGTATCCGTACCAGTGGATCAAAAGTATTTTAGTCAACGTCTTCATCACTACCCACCTGTCCTGGTTCTTCGCCAACAAAGGATTCCTCCTCCGGCGCCGATTTGATAAGCTTGTGCATATCCGCTATCTGCTCGTTGGAAACAATAAAAAGAATCGTCGGAAGGATCAGGATTCTCGTATCCGGTTCTTCCCAACGTCCCGACGGTTTCATGACAATCCGGAAACGCTTAAGTACCCGCAGTGCCCCGCTGATTAAAAGATCTGACGGTTTTTTATCAATCGCCCCCACTGCCATCATTTTTTCGATCAGATCACCGGTCGTAATCACCACCCGATCGGAAAGGGACAGTTTTTCCCGCTCTTCTTCAAAAATCAGCCGCAACGTATACGCGGTCAGCGTGGTGAATTTATTAAAATGCACCCGGTTCGCGTCATAAGCGCTCGTCAGCGCTATGACGCCGTACGTTCGGTCCAGCATCAGCTGAAATCCTGCATATTGCAGATAATCCTGAAACAAAGAAAAATGCCGCTCGACAAAAAGATAATCCATATCTGTACGTGCCAGGTCATTTTTAAAGTCGTACGCCTCCGCGTGCAGATAAGAATGTGCCAGCAGGATGTTGATGACCCGTCTGAAATTCTCCTGATCGGTCATCGACAGTTTGTTATAATCTTCCTCAAACATTGAATTCTCCGTTTCTTTCGCCTGTCTTCTTTCTTCGGAACAAAACATCTGGCAGACTGTACCCGCCGCGGCCCTTATTCCCTTCCCGGAACTGAACAGTGAACGGTGCGCGTTTTTCGGTACCACGCAGCGTCGCCAGCAGAAACAATATAAAACCTTCATCGCTGCCGATCTGCACGTCCGCCGTTGTAAATTCATCACCCACACCGAAGCAGCGATCCACAAATGCGTCGATCCTGCGATTGCTGTACTGCTTTCGCACATCCGACAAAAAACCGCTGACCAGTCCGGGGTCTGCCGCTTTCTCTTCTATCGCGAGCGGTTTTCCTTCCGTCCGCCGGGTTCTCTTGATACGATTATACAATGACCGGCGATCCGCATACCCGTGACTGAAAGCCGTCAGATTCTCTTCCATTACCTCCGCGATCCGTCCATTGCCGGATTCTCTCAGGAGATCGACCAGCCGGCCCCGGGCGCTGCGATCCGTATTCAGAAAATAGCGAATCCGGTCAATAGAGGCCCGTGTATATTCCGCATGCCGGACATCAATGCGCCCGATCGTATCTTCAATATTGTCGTACGTATCCGATATGAAATTAATCATGTCGATCGTCTGTTTCCGGCCATCTTCCTCATTTTCAAAAACACGCCGTGAAACGCCCTGTTCCGCAATCATGTCCAGAACCGGTTCATTCTCCAGCCAGTCGCGCAGTACCTTCTGAATCGCGTGCCTGAACCGCGGAACCGAATCGATGGTTTTAAGCGGATAATAAACCGCGTTCACAATCTGCTCCCGGTACACGTCAAAGTGATCCGCCAGAAGCTCGTTTACGTCAATTTCCTTCAGCGCATTTTGATAATAGCGCCGGATATTATTATACAGCGATTTCAGCTCCGTAATCAGCGCTTCAGTGTTCTGATTCGCCGCCAGCAGCGCCGCGCACATGAAATCGGAATTCGCTGCCGCATTTTCCAGCGCCGCATACGTCGCGTACACGTAACTGTCGTACTCTCTGACATTATCTGACGACAGATCATACAAAAGATCCATCACCGCGACGGCGTAATCCGGAACTATAACAAATTCCTCAAAAGACCGGTTCTCCATCTCAATTTCCAGCCAGCCCGTATCTCGCAGCCTGCGCACCAGGATCTGCACCTTTCCGCTCAGACTCACATCCGCTCCGCGTTCTTCTGTATCACTGCCCTCAAAGAATTCTTCTTCATCCTCAAGATCCGCATCGATCAGCAACGGCTCCAGCGAATCGATCATCATCGCTGTCAGTTCAGACCGGCGAATCTCCAGTTCTGTATGAAACGCTCTGTGCAGCACAAAAAGGGCTTCGACATAGATTTCCTGTCTCGGTGAAGCCAGTATACTGAAAAAACGCTCGGGTATGCGGTCAAAAAGTGCCATAGCTCTCGATCCTTTCACTTTTATTTTAACACAGGTGCAAACGGTAATGCATGACCGTTTCTCGTTATTCGAGAATTTGCCGCAGGTCTTCTGAGTTCTCCGGATTCACTTCGAATAATAATAAAAAACCAGCCTTTTATAGTCCACTCCAATATAAAACGACTGGTTCTTTCTATCTAAAAAACGATTCAATTAAACTGCAATCCACATTTTCTCACGCCATCAATGCCGCAGCCTTTTATCTGAGCGGATCGCCCAGTATGTACCGATTGTCTGGAACACCTGAACCAGTACGACCAGCAGAA
>ONJN01000222.1 GCA_900318155.1 uncultured Eubacteriales bacterium | reverse complement strand
TTTTTATTTTCCTGTTTTCGTTGACAAACTATCGTTGGAATGATATAATCTGAATATATCATTGCAACGATATGGGAGGGCGTCATGGATACATTTATGCTATTGCACGGAAGTGATCAAATTGTTGAAGTACCGGATCTTGCATTCGGAAATGACCATAATGACTACGGCAGAGGATTCTATTGCACCAAAGAGGAGGATCTGGCAAAGGAATGGGCCTGCAAAAACGGCACTGATGGCTTTATGAACCGCTATACCGTTGACGGAAACGGGTTAAAAACGCTCTATTTGTCTGATGGGTCCCATACTGTGCTGAACTGGATCGCGATTCTTTTGAAGAACAGAACTTTTTCTTTAAGTTCTCCCATCGCCTTGGATGCGCGGCAATACATCATTGAGCATTACGCCGTTGACACATCCGATTATGATCTGATCGTCGGATATCGAGCAGATGACTCTTATTTCCGTTATGCAGAGTCTTTTGTGGAAAATACGCTACCGCTGCGCAGTCTCAACAAAGCTCTGCAGCTTGGAAAGCTCGGATTACAAACCGTACTGGTTTCAGCGAAAGCGTTTCAGCAGATTCAATTTGTGAATGCTGTTCCTGTAGATAGGAACATCTACTATCCGAAATTTGTCGCCAGAGATTCAAAGGCACGGCAGACGTACAAAGAAGAAATTGCAAGATCGAGATCCTATCGAGACGACATCTTCGTTCTCGACATTCTCAGAGAGGAGATGAAGAACGATGACTCGCGCATACAGCGAATCTTACTTGAGTGATGCGAAAGACACTCTCTCGCAGTGCTTTGACTATATGATCAATGATTGTGGGTTCGACGCTGATTGGGCCGCTTCCTTGTTTCTCTCGTCGGGTTATGCAGTTCAATTTGAGCGTGGGAATCCCGGTGTGCTTGCCGGAATGTCCGGTGCAGAGCTGGCAAAAGCGATTGTCCGTAAGACTTATATGTCACGTTCCTTGCCCGCATTGCGGTACGGAGACGGTTTATCTCCTGAGTATTGGGCTGGATGGGCACTTGCAGAATATCAATGGTTTAGCGGAAGACGTTTCAAAGATATTTTCGATCACATCAAACTGTCTGAAGTGATTCTCCTGTATTCCGTGTTTCACGAGATGGATATCAGCAAGTTTATTGAAACGATGGAAGCCAGATGCTCTATGCCTCTTCCGGAATCCAGACTGAAGCGATTGAGAGAAAGCCGTGGCCTTTCACAATCAGAGCTGGCCAAGGTATCAGGCGTTAAGCTGCGCAACATTCAGATGTATGAGCAGCGGGTAAATGACATTGATAGAGCCCAAGCGCAGACGGTCTACAAGCTTGCTCGTGTAATTGGTTGTACGATTGAAGATCTGCTTGAAAACCCAATGACGAATTAAGATGTGAGGACGCTCAATGAATGAGCGTCCTCTATCGTTTTTATCCTTTAGCCAAGCGTTTTAGGATCCTCTTGATCTTCTGGGAAATACACTGCGGGGTGACATTCTTTTCTTCGCCGATTTCTCGGAAATTTTTCATGCGGAAGACTCGTTCGTCTAAAAGGCTAAGTTCTTCCTCGGAGAGAGAATGCAGCTTTTTGAGAAGCTGCGGAGAAGATATCTCCTCCATCCAAGAGTAACGATCCCGAAATTCAACTTTGAGTTCTACCGACAAAGCGTTTCCAAACTTCTGATAAAGCGGATGCATGCCCTCTGGATGCTCAAAATCACGGTCGATGTTCAATGACTGCGTATGTCTTCTATAGTTGTTGTTGGAGTGGAATTCTTCCCAGTCAAAGGCATCAAGAGCATCCATCTGCTCCTGGCTCATTTCAAGTTGTTCGTAAAGCTTATGCTTTTTTGCTAATTCTTTTCTAAAGTCCTTATATTCTTTTCTAAAACTGATAGCCATTTTTGTGATCTCCTTTTTGATTTCGATTTGTGCGGTAGAATCGAAATCAGAGATCACGGGTATGCCGCTACATAGCAGAGCCACTGATGCAACATAAAAAAGTCCTTTCCGCCTGGCGTGACCGTTAGGACACAAACGCACTGGTGAAAGGACTTTGATTCCCGCAGACCTGAAAATGGGCACAGAAATCTAAGGGTACCAATACCGCTTTTTCAAAACAACATGAAAACAGCGTATTTGTATCCTTGGCCCTTGTACTTCAGGCTGCGAATATTAATTTGTAGTTTGCCGGGTTAAAAAGAAAAGGCCACCGACAAGGCAGACCTATAGGGTCGTTCCTTGCCGGTGGTCTTTCACATATATCTATAATAACTACCGGAAGATGTTCGGGCGTTGCTGCCCGCGAGCAAGTGATCTGGAGGAGGACTTAAGCAGTCTGTTTCAGCTCTGCCTCTCCGTCGTGATGCTGTTATTC
>ONJN01000045.1 GCA_900318155.1 uncultured Eubacteriales bacterium | reverse complement strand
CTTTTCCGGCTGTAAACACAACATTTATTTTTCCTGTCCGCCAGGTTTTAGTTCGGTAATTTTCTGACGCTAAAGTCCTAACGCTAAAGATGGAAACAGGCAGCCATCTGCAAATATGCAAATAACCGCCGGATCTTCATTCAGTGCCTGTTGTTTGTGGTAATTTTTTTTACGGAGTCGATCTCTATTTCTTTTTTTAAAACTCTACAACTATTTTACACTATCCGCGCGTCCGGACACTGGCGTTACAGTGGAGTCTCGCTTTGACGCAAATAATTAAAACTTCTTAAGAAATGTTGTAATTTCAGCATTTTAATATTACTAACGGGTACCATCTGATATAATAAACATATGTTAGTGTTGACCGGCAATATTACCATCAGGCGGGGTGTTTTGCAGGCGAATCACTATGTACTGAAGGAACGTTATAGAACAGGAGGTTATATGAAAAAAAATCTAACAAAATTGATCATTGCTTTGTTCGTTCTGGTGACGGCGATCGCGCTGGCCGCCTGCGGAGGATCGAGTTCTTCATCCAAGGGGGCATTCAAGGGAGAACTGATCGATGCGCAGAACAATCGGATCGTTATTAAAAACGCAGATGAGACGATGTTGTTCTCAACAACAGACAAGACAAAGTATAATCTGCAGGATGAGAATGAATTGTGTGTGGGAGACGAGATATCCGTCAATTATCACGAAGGCGAGGGAACCTTTGTCGCCGACTCAGTCAGTGTGAAAGATCATAAGTATGACTTTCAGGTGTTCGGGGGTGAAGTCACGGAACTCGGGAAGTCCCATCTGACCGTGCAGTCTGAGAGCCTCACAGTTGTCTTTGAGTACGGAAAGGATACAAAGTTCAGGGGAAAACTGTCAAAAGGCGACGCGGTCACGATCACATACAAAGGAGATCTGAGTGAAGATCCGTACGCTGTCAGCATCGTAGTGGTCAAAGAGAGAAAAGAAAAGGAAGAAAAAAGTATTCACGGAACGGTGTCTGAGACAGCACAGGACAGTATAATCGTTAGTGTCGATTCGGCGCACGCATGCAGGATCCGTCTTACAAAAGATACCGTGATCGGCGGAGATGACACAAAGGTCAAGGTCGGCGACGAGGTACACCTGGTCTACGTGGGGACTGCGGGAGAAGAACCGGTAGCCAAATCGATAAAAATTAAACGTAAAAAGGATCAGGAGTACTTTGTCATGGACGGAGTGATTGATCAGGTTTCAAATCAGAAAATGGTCGTCCGGACAGCGAAGAATCACTACTCATTCAAGCTCGTTGAAGCGACGAGAATTCAGAACCCGAAATATCTGAAAGCGGGTCATATGACAACCATCACTTACGTCGGAAAGTTGGGTAAAAACGCAACGGCAGCTTCTATCTTCTGCTCGGAAGACACCGTAGACAAAGTGGTCAAGAAGAAAACCAAAAAGACTGCGACGAGTAAAACGGAAAAGAAAAAAGCGGCTAAAAAGACAGCAAAGAAGAAAACCGCAAAGAAGAAAAATAAGTCTGAGGCGGCAACGAAGAAAAAAGCAAAGTCAGCAGAGAAAAAGAAAGATGTGAAACCTTCCGGCTCCGGAGGACAGGACAATGGATCCGGCAATAACGGATCATCCCAGACGAACGGAAATAACGGATCAGCGCAGCCTGAAAAGAAGAACACCGATAATAATGGTTCTGAAAAGAAATCTGGTGGAAACACGCCTTCCGGCGGTGATAAAAACAGAAAAGGCGGAAATGACAAAAAAGATAAAACCGTCGCGGTTAAAGCCAAAGGCGAGATTCTCGAGTGGGGCAGCAATCCTGCTGTTTTCAAGATCGATGGCGGAGCGACGCTCAGACTCGACATTAAAGACGCGGAAATCTCAGGCGGATATATCCCTGAAGAAGGAGATCAGGTCATCATCACATACGACAAGGAAAAGATGAAACTCATTGATCTCCAGCTGGAATACCGTCTGGCAGACGAGGAAACTAAGGCGCAGTCAACAGACAATACTACAAAAGATACTACGAACGATAATACAAATAATACTTCAAAAAATACTACGAGCAATAATACAGACAATACATCAAAAGATACTACCGTCGATACCACGAACGACAATTCAAACGATACTGCGGTGGATAACACGAACGATAATTCAAATGGTACCGCAGACGGTACCGCGGATGATACCGCAAGCGATAATTCTGAACAGGGGGCATAAAAATGGGATTAAATGACATGATGTCCGGTTATAAAAAGGTAAAGAATAAAACTGGGTTGACTACGCAGACACTCTTTGACTATTTTAAGAATGTTAATTTTTCACTGGGCAGTCCGGAAATTGGCAAGGTAAAAAAGAAGGAGGCAATTGTATTTCCGCCGATCGGAAAATATACTGTTTACGCAATCGTAGTGCCGAAGAGCATTTCGGTTACCAGAGCGATACTGAAGGGTACAGGTGCCGCTGTTGCAGAAGGCCTTTTTGACGCAACACTGACGGATAAAGTTTCCGCTGATATGGCAAAGGCTGACCGCGGCGTGGAGGAAGTATTCGATGTTCTCACGCAGATTCTTGAAGGAAATCCGACGGTAGTCAATCACGCAACTGCAGCGGCCAGCGGTGAAGTTGAACATCTCTTTATGCGGCAGAAGATTCTTTCTCTCGCTGATCGTTATAAGATTATGGACGACGATCAGAACATTTTGTACAGTGCCGTTGGCGGACGAGGTTCTTTCAGTATCCGCAGAAATGAAGATGATGAGATTATCTACACTGTTAAGAGAAAAATGCTCTCACTCACACCAGAGTACACACTCCTGCGTGATAAGAAGGAAAAAGTCGGCCAGCTAAAGAAAAAAATGACCCTGACAAAAGCTCAGGTTTTCGGCTGGGTGGATGACCTGGACATCCTGATCAAGGGCGATCTCAGTGGTTACAACTTCTCAATCTTTGCAGATGATAATATCATTGGCAATATCACGACAAAACAGTTTTCATGGGCGGATTGCTACGATATTGAAATCGTAGATACCACAAGAAAAGATCTGGTTGTAACGATCGCGATTATCTGCGATAATCTGATCGCAAGTATGAATAAGGACTGACCGCAGGGCAGAAAGGCAGATTGCGATTCTGGTGTTTCCGGATTGCGGGAATTCGGTAAAAGGTTTAATATTCAAAAAAATCATAAGAGGCGTTGTCTTCGGATAAATTCCGGGGACAACGCCTCTTGAATTTCTAAACGGTTCAGAATCGATTATAATTAGCATTCTGATTTGTCGCCGCTGGTTCATTCATCACTTTCTCTTTCCCGGTTCAGGAAAGAAATGTAGCTGGCGGACAGGATGCCGGACGGAAGCGCGATCACGGCGATGCCGACAAAAGACGAGCACATGGTAATCAGCTTCCCGATCAGCGTTCGTGGTACAATATCACCATAGCCGACCGTTGTCAATGTGAGTGTTGACCAGTACAGCGCGTCAACAAAATGCCGGAAAACCTGCGGTTCCAGGTTGAAAACAATCAGTGCAGTTAAAAAAATGTAAGAGATGACAAAAAGCATCACGATTACGATCGCGTCCCGTGACTCGCGCAGGACCCTGCCTAAAATAGGGACCGATCTTGAGTAGCGCACAGTTTTTAGTATGCGGATCGTTTTGGTAACGCGCGTAGCCCGAACCAGACTGATTGTTTTCAGCAGCCGGAAGGTTCGCAGGAGCTTAAATAAATTGTTCATAATCGTCAGCGACGGCAGAATCGAAATCAGATCGACCAGTGCCATCAGGGAAAAAGGATACCGGACAAAGGATTTCCATGAGTGATCCTCGTATTTATAGTCTGCCGTGATAAACCGTAGGGCATAGTCGAAGATGAAAATGGTGACAGTCACTTTATCTGTGATTTTAAACCACCAGAGTTCATGCTTGAATGTCAGCGGTATCAGGCTGACAATGATGGCAGCGATCAGAAAGATGTCGTACATTTTGCTCAGGCGATCTTCGTACGCAGCTTTTTCAATTATTTCATAAATTCTCTTTCTCATAAGAGCGCCTTTTGATAAAGTATGGTTTCATGATTTCCGCTAAACCTGTTGAGGCAATCAGTATTTCATAATTGCGTAGTGGTAGATCCAGCCCTTGTAGGTCTTTTTCTTGTGCTTGATAGTTGCATAGTACCAGTAGCTGCCGTTTTTCTTCACTTCCTTTTTGATCAGGGTCGCTTTGTCGCCTTTTTTAACTACAAATTTTATTTTGCCGGACGGAGCCGATTTCCGGAGGTTATACTTGGCGCGAACTTTGCCGTATTTCTTAAACGGCGCGGTACCTGCGGTTTTATTGCGGTAATATTTGCCGCCAAGCGTGTGGGTCATCACGGCGCCGTTTTTATCTTTGACGGAATACGGAAGTGCCGAGTGCTGGAGGCTTACTGACGAGAACGTCGACTGCGTCCCCTTGATTGCTTTGATTTTATAGTAGCGGGAAGCACCTCGTTTAATAGCACTGCTGTTATCCGTGTACGTGTTTCCGGTGACCGTTGCGATCTTTTTCAGTTTATCTGTTCCGGCGTAAATCTGATACTTTTCAGCCCCATCGGCCTTTGTCCATGTGAGTTTCAGGTATTCTCTGGTGCGTTTCACGGTTTTCAGGCCGGTTGCTTTTGCCGTAAAGAGCGGGTCGGTTTTAACTGTTACAGATGCGGATTTGCCTGCCGTGTTGGATTTATACGGTGTAACTTTAACTGTATAGGTTTTTCCGTAGCTGAGGTCGGTGAAGCTACAGGTATCGGTCGTGACTTTCGTAGTTTTCACGTCGCCTGAATCGCTGTCGGTGCAGGTCACTTTATAGGAAGTGGCTGTATCGATTCTGTCCCACTCGGCGGTGATGGTTTTTCCGCTGATCTTGGCAGTGAGTCCCGGCGCCTTTGTGAAGGCGGTAAGAGCCTTTGTCTTTGCCGTGACGGATGCGGACCAGGTACCCGGGTCGCTGTCCTGATAAGCGAGTACTCTGTATGTATACGAAGCCTTTGGTTTTAAGGCGCTGTCTGTGAATGTCAGTCCCGTTACAGTCTTGCGCGTTGACCAGTTTTTTCCATTTTTGCGCTGGACTTTGTATTTGGTGGCGGCTTTTACGGCTTTCCAACTGAGTTTGATCTTTTTCTGCGAAAGGGCTTTGGCCGAGACGGTCGCTTTGCCTTTGAAATTGCTGCGTTTGGCGAACTTTGTCAGGGAGCTTGTGTACCAGCGGTTCATGTCGACGGTCGACGATGAGTTGAAGCCGGAAATACGGCCGGAGCTGGAGTGCTGCCAGATCTCATAAGTTCGAGTTGATCCGAAAATGCTGTGGAAGATCCGCGGCTTACTGTAGTTATTGTATTCAGCGAGCCAGAACGGATACCCGAGTGATTTCAGTTTGGTCATGTTTACGTGGCTCTTGCACCAGTATGTGTATGAGTAAAACATCGGTGTGTAGCCGTTTGCACGGATGACTTTGGCAAAGGCGTTAAAGTTGTCAACGACCTTTGTCTTGTTGAGTTTTCCTTTTTTCCAGGCGGAACCCCAGTGGGTGTATTTTCCGTTCGTTGTCATCGGGTCTTCCATGTCCATGGCGATCGGCATTGTAATTTTGTTTTTATACGGCTTGATCTGTTTCAGCACGTAATTTGCCTCGGCGCGGGCTTCTGCCGGGGTCGTGGCTTCCGAATAAAAATATATTCCGACTTTGATGCCGGCTTTATGCGCGTTTTCAATATTTCTCTTAAAATAGTAATCAGGGAAATATCCGCCGGACAAAAGATATCGCCCGCCGCAACGAATGATCGCGAATTTGACGCCGTTTGCCGCGGCTTTCTTCCAGTTCAGACTGCTGCCGTTCCAGACAGAGACGTCTACGCCTTTGACCTGGGATACGGTCGCTGCCTCAGAGGACGCGGATCGGGCCATAAGTATGCCGCCGGCAGTCAGCGCGGCGCAGACAAGGAGTACAAGAAGTATCGGCAGAACTTTTTTTCTTAAATCGGTAAAATCCATAGAACAGATCCCTCCTTTATTTCAGACGGTTATTCTTAGTCCAATTTTACAATAGTTCTTAAGAATATGTAAATAATTTTTGCGCAGATCATACGAGTTAATGTTTTTTGCTGCGCATGAATCGTTGTAGCCATTGGAAATACTGGCTTATAAAATTCTTTAAATCATGAATCGATTCTTAACATTTCAAAAGAATTGGACAACAGGAAAATTGTTGATTATAATATACATAATGAATAGTGAAATGTTGAAAAAGGAGTGATTTCTTTAATGAAGGACACGATGAATAAACGGAGAGAAATTCGCTTATTATCATGTTTTCTTGTGATTTTTGCTTTGTTATGTTTAATGGCGCTGACTGCCCGGGCAGAAG
This sequence comes from uncultured Eubacteriales bacterium, assembly GCA_900318155.1. Lineage (GTDB taxonomy): Bacteria > Bacillota > Clostridia > Peptostreptococcales > Anaerovoracaceae > Aminicella. The sequence goes on along the minus strand of ONJN01000045.1, from coordinate 979 downwards.
CTAAGAATAACGTGTCCCAGGCGGACACTGATGGAAATTGCGGGCAGATGCTTTCGCAGAGCATCTCAGTCATGCATTCGGCAGTGAACGCGGATGTGAACGCGGCGTTATGCAGCGAGACGCTGGACAGCAAAGTAGATGCGATTAAGAAAGATGTGGCAAAAGAGAGAAAAAAAGCTGCGGCGAGAAAGAAGGCTGAGGAACAGGCCAGAAAACAGACTGAAAAGACAAGGGATGCCACGCTCGGTGACAGTTTGTCAGCAGCTGTCGAAACCGCTTCCGATGACGATTTATCAAAAGACGGAAAAGCGGCGGCAAAGGATTCTGAGAAAATAAAAGCAGTCGCTTCCTGGGGCGGAAAAACGCTTTCCAGGTCTGCCGGCTCCATCACCGGACCTTCCGGCAAGGAAACGTATTACAATCTTGACATGTCCGGTGTGATCCGGATCATGCGCGGCATGGGATTCTCAGAAGAGGAGTATCCGTATGAAGTCCGTTCGGACGGCGCCAAAACGCTCGGCGGCTATGTTATGGTTGCAGCCAATCTGGGCCTCCGCCCGAGAGGTACATTTATTCAGACTTCGCTCGGAACCGGGCTGGTCTGTGATACAGGCGGATTCGCGTCATCCAACAGAACACAGTTGGATCTGGCGACAAACTGGTAATCGTTAGCAAACTGGTAATCGGCCAGACAATACCTGGTACTGACGGCAATCCGGCAACTGATCACTTAACACTGGGTTCTGCCAGTCAGACAATCAGAAAAATAAGAGAATAGCAGAGTATAAAAAACGTAGGGAATAGTCCCGACAAAACCGGCCAGTCGCGACTGGCCGGTTTTGTCACGGCGGCCGCGCACTGGCTTTATGGCGGCTGTATATTGGTTCCACATGAGCCGCACATTAGCTTTACGGCAGCCGCGCACTGGATGCATGTCAGCGAATGGTCGGCATGATTGTGCCTGTGGGAAGTCTGAAAG
>ONJN01000016.1 GCA_900318155.1 uncultured Eubacteriales bacterium | reverse complement strand
CTCCTGAATATTCTGCAGAATCTCTTCGGTCGGCGGATACTCTACCGGTATGTACTCGATCTCCTTGTACTTATTGATGGAGAGGTCGTAGGCATTATCGGCGATCTCCTGTTTTGAGACCATAAAGCTCTGTTCCGTCCGCTTCCGCTCCATTTCCGCCTCCCGGTCGCGGAAGCGCTGAATGATATCCGGAATATCGTTTTCTTTGACCTCGGAGCGCTTGTCGTCCAGACTAAATCCGTCCGCCTTCATATCATAGAACCAGACATGATCCGTCCCGCCCGCGCCGGTCTTTGTGAACACCAGCACCGCCGTCGAAACGCCCGCGTACGGTTTGAACACGCCGGAAGGCATTGAAATCACAGCCTCCAGACGATTCTCCTCCACCAGAGCCTTGCGGATCGCCTTATGCGCTTTGGTTGTCCCGAACAAAACCCCGTCCGGTACGATGCAGGCACACCGGCCGCCGGTCTTCAGCATACGCAGGAAAAGAATAAGAAACAGCAGCTCTGTTTTCTTTGTCTTCGCAACCTTCAGCAGATCCGTGGAAACGATATCAAAATCCAGGCTGCCCTTAAACGGAGGATTTGCCAGAATCAGAGAATACATCCCTTTGTCCGGGTTCTGATCCGACAAACTGTCCCGGTACTCAATCGACGGATTGTCCACGCCATGCGTCATCATGTTCATTGCCCCAATCCTAAGCATCGTCCGGTCCGTATCATAACCATGGAGCATATGATTCATGTAATGATCCTTCTTGTCTTTATCAAAGAAAATTTCCTTTTTATAATTCTCTTTCAAAAAATCCCCGGCAAAAATCAAAAAACCTGAAGTGCCGCAGGCCGGATCACATATGAAATCGCCGGGCTTCGGCTCCGCCAGCTCAACCATCATCTTAATAATATGCCGAGGTGTCCGGAACTGGCCGTTTACACCGGACTGAGAGATTTTATTCAGGAGATACTCGTAAACATCGCCGCGTACATCCACATTCTCAGCTCTGGACATATCGTCAAAGATTTCATCCAGCTTATCAACGACTTTTGACAGCATAAGCGGCGTCGGGATCTTGAAGATCGCGTCACCCATGTATTTCGCGTAGGCACTTTCTTTGTCTGCGTGAAGGCCTTTGATAAACGGGAACACCCATTCCTGAACAACGGAATACATCTTCCCCGCCGGGAAATCATGAAATACAGACCACTTCAGCTGTCTTCCGTCGACCGGCCGCTCGCCGATCCGGACCTCGCCGTCAAAGATGCTTTCAAAAGGCAGGCCCAGCATTGCACTTTCTTTGCTGCGCCGGGTATCCGCCTCATCCAGGTCATGGATGAACATCAGGTACGTGATCTGTTCAATAACATCCAGCGGATTGGTCAGACCGCCTGACCAGAAAATATCCCATATTCCGTCGACTTTATTTTTCAACTCTCCCGTAATCATGATTCATTCTCCCTGTTACATTTTGCAAAGGCCGGTGGACTCCGCCATGCGCACCGTCTGGTATCAATCTGTTAACAGCTCCGTCTCAATCAGTTCAAAAATCAATCTCCGAAGTACGTCCGCGAGCACTGATTTTAAGCTGCAAAATCATCATCCGCGCCTCTGTTTCTGATTTCATTATATTCATTTAACAGAATACTTTCAACAACCGTTTTGCCCTGTATATCTCGGCAGGTTAGTCCACTCATCGATCAACAGGCTATGAAGTTCATCTTCGGATACATTTCCGCTAAACCTTTGTCCCTCAAGCCAGTTTCCACTGCCGGCGTTTTCTTTAAGATGTTTTCCACTTTGTCCGATCCCACTGCTTCCCGATGTACAAAATGGAATCACGGTGATGCTTCCGAAGTCATAGGTTTCAACGAAAGTATCCATAATCCGCGGCTCCTGACCAAACCAGATTGGATATCCGATGAATACTCTGGAATAGCCGGAAAGATCTATTTTTTTGCTGCCGATTTCCGGCCGTACAGACGGATTATTCTGCTCTTTTGTGGCACGGCTGTCAGGATCGTTATAATTCAGGTCTTCAGAAGAATACACCTGTGCAGGTACGATTTTATAAAGATCCGCATCTGTTATTGCAGCGATTCTCTCAGCCACGCCTTTTGTTGTACCGGTTGCCGAAAACACGACTACAAGTGTATCCTTATTCGATTCTGCCCTGTTCTGCTTATTCTCCTCTTTCCCTGTTCCACAGGCAGTCATACATAAAACCATCATCATACAAACAACTACGAAAGCCAATATCTTATACTTTTTCATCTGAATCTCTCCTTAAAGACCGATAAGTCCCTGACATCTTGTGTCAGAGACTCACCATAATTGTTTTAGTTAATTCTTTTAGTTCATCTTTCCGCAATTCCCAACCTTCTCGCCCGTCACAAAGTATTCATACATCGGGAATTCAAACAATACCGGCTTGAGTGATTGGGCAAGGGTATAAAGCTAAAGCCGCTCCAATCTTTTTCTTTGCCATATTATTTCATCTCCTTTTCCCAGTAACGAATTACTTTCAGTTCCAGGCTGTCTGCTGCTTTTTCAAGCCCTGCTGCTTCCTCGGCTGAAAGGGTTAAATTTGCCGCCTTTGCCGCATCAAGCACCTGGTTCTCTTTTGTCACACCGATGATAGGCAGCGTACCCTTTGCGATCGCCCATGCGACCGGGATCTGCGCCGGACCCACATTATATTTATCAGCAAGTTTCTTCAGTTCAACATTCAAGATTTCCAGCTTGTCCAGTACCGGATTGTATATCTCAGCTCTTTCAGAACCTTCCGGCATCGGATGCTTTGAATCATACTTGCCGGACAGAGCCCCCTGCTCCAGTACCATGTACGCAAAGAAGTGAATATCATTCTCTTTGCAGTAGTCAAGAATACCGGAATCTTCGGATGATCTGTTAATCAGACTGTAATGGTTCTGCACGGCGGAAAGCTTCAAGCCATGGCTTTTAAGGATCTCATTTGCCTCCCTGATCTCTGCAAGGTTATGATTGGATACGCCGATCAGCGGAACATTATCTTTGCCCTCAAAATACTTTGCCAGTTCCTCTGTCCACTTCGGGGCCTCCCATACATTATGGATCCAGTATATGTCAAAATGGTCAAGCTCCATCAGCTTCAGCTGCATATCGATCATATCAGCCATCGCAGTTGCTGAAGCTTCATTTGCGCACTGCGGAGTGAACTTGTCAGACACAAGATAGTCATCCCTCGGAAGGTTCTTTAAGAATCCAGCCAGTACTTTTTCTGATGTTCCCATTCCGTACACATATGCTGTATCCCAAAGATTCAGGCCATTCTTCATAGCTATGTCAAAGACTGGCTTTAAATCCTCCGCTTTAAAACTACCTCCAAATGTCCCGTCATTACCCCATGCCCATGCGCCAAGCGCGATCTTAGGTAAATCAGCCATTTTCTCGTACTCCTTTCTTTTGATCTGTTGTTTGTTCATTAAACCATTCATGATTCACCTAACAGGCTGATCAGGCACTGGTACGTGATCTCATAAACGGACTGGTACTCAAACGCCACTTTTGCAGATAACATGGCGTCCTTTTGTTTGTCAGTAACAGATGTATATGGATATATCCCAAACATAAACGGAAAAAAAATATAAATGAATTTCCGTATATCTCCTTCATCCATTCCGGTACAGTGTTTTTTAAGAATCTGCTGTACATTTTCCATGGACTTGCCATAAGCCTTTTTAAATGATACCAGGAGTTCTTCCCTGCTGTTTGCCTCCATATCATAGTTATTCATAGAAAGAAGCTTCAGGAGCTGTTTTCGTTTTTCAATAGACTTCGCAAGGACATCCGCCAGTTCTTTTACAGACATCTTCTTCGCTCCAAGTATCGCTTCCAGATCCTCGTTCCATCTGTCATATTCCCTCTCATAAAGCGCCAGAAAGATTTCCTCTCTGGTCTGGAAATAATTGTAAATAGTGGGTCGTGAAAATGATGTAACATTTCCGATATCTTTTAGGGTAATCTCCTTGAAGCCCCTCGTCTGGTACAACTGCTCACAGGCATTCACAATTTCTTCCCTTCGCTGTTCGATCAATTCCGGTGTTCCCTTAAACATTATTTTCACCTGCGCTTCATATGTTTTATCGGTTGACGCCGTGTCAACAATTGTGTTATACGCGCCGGTTGACGCCGTGTCAACCGATTTTTAAAAAATACAGCCGGAAGAGAAATATAAATCTCCACCAGCCGTAAAGAATAATTTGAACTATCGTTTTAATTGTTCCAGCACCTCACCAATATCCCCATCGATGCAGATGCTTCTATCCTCAATCTCTCGCGGGCAGAATGCCTCGCCGTAATTCAGGCAGGCGTACACAGCCTTCTCATTCGCCATCGTCATCTGCCAGAACGGATACTTCACGATCACAGGCGTATTGGCTCCCACGCCAAGTTCAAGATAAAGCACATGAAGGTTCTCATGCCTTCGCAGAAAATCAGAGTATACCGCAGCCGCTCTGTGCCATCCTTCATCTTCAACAAAAGAATCATCAACCCTGAGGTTCATTGTCACTGCCAAACCATCATCCGGACTCTTTGGGATAAACTCCGTCGGGACAGACATTTTCAATCCACCATCTTCCGGCACCTGGAACACTCCGTCTTCATCCCTGACAAAGCGCTGCGCCTCCATCGCCTTCATAACCCAATCCTCATTATCATAGGTCCTGCCGTTCCTTCCGTCCACCATCTGGAACAGCCCATAATCACCCTGTGTGTAAAACAGCCGCTTCTTATCGAAGCCCGCTTTCTGAAACTGATGATCCACGTTCGTTGTGATGACAAAATAGTCATGATCTTTCACAATCTCCAGCAATTCCTTATACACAGGCTTCGGAGCATCAATATATCTGTTGAAATAGATATGTCGGGCCCACCATGCCCAACGTGTCTCTTCGTCCGGGAACGGATAAAAGCCGCCTGAATAAATATCACGGATACCGAACCGCTCTGCAAAATCATAAAAATATCTTTTGAACCGTTCGCCGCCGTAAGTAAACCCGGCTGAAGTCGAAAGCCCCGCACCGGCACCGATTACAACAGCATCGGCTGTTTCTATCTCTTTCCTCAGGATTGCGATTCGTTCCTCTTTTGTCCCCTTACCAAAGGACATATTCCTGCTAAAGTATCTCACAGCACTCATCCCCTTCTGTATGGTTTCCTTATAACCATTCGGTATATCATCGCAACTGTTCTTCATAATATCCTTTGTCTTCATTCTTAAAAACATTGAAGATCACCCTTTCTATAACTCCCGGATGTTTCTTCATCCATTCTGTCACCGTCTGAGTCGCGATCTCCGCCGCCCTTTTATTCGGAAAATGAAATATTCCCGTTGAAATGCAGCAAAACGCTGCGCTCTTCAGACTGTTCCTGGCACACAGTTCCAATGTATTCCGGTAGCAATCCGCCAGATCCTTTTCCAGATCTGGTGTCAGCTTGTAGTTCACGATCGGACCAACGATATGCACCACCTTCTTTGCTGGAAGGTTGTAAGCATCCGTCAGCATAGGTACCGCTGTCGGCTGCTCATAATCCCTGCCGTATTTCATCCTCAGTTTATTCATCTGACGACTGCATTCATCCCTTAACTGGATTCCTGCGTAGGTATGTATGCAGTTGTCTATGCAGTTGTGCATCGGGACAAAACAGCCAAGCATCTGTGAGTTTGCCGCATTCACGATGACATCCACCGCAAGTCTTGTAATATCTCCCTGCCAGATGGACAGACCATCCCGGACAACCGGAATGTCAGAAAGCTGAACTATTCCCTTTTCTTCAGATCTTGTCTTCAGGTAATCATCCTGGACTTTCAGAACGCCATCTGACATTTCCTTAGGCATACGGATATTCATAAGCGATCTGAGGATCCTCTTCTTCCCTTCCACATCCCCCGGTGTCTGTAAATTCCTATATTCATCAGAATCAGCCTTAAACTCTTCTACAAGATAATTAAGGCGTTCTTCCTGCGTTATATTCTTCATCCTCGGCTCCTTTTAGCTCCGCAAACTGTCACTGGCAGTTTGCTATGCACTTTTTGACGAAAACAACAGGCTGCTTCATCTTTTGCAGCAGCCTGTCAGAGTTTAATTCTCTGCTTCGATCTCTTTTCGGACATCTGCCGCAACATCCGCTACAGTGATAGATCGCATTTCCGTCTCCATTTTATCCTGTATCTGATGAAGCCGTGCATCCAGCGCGGCGTGTATATTTCTTCCCACGGGACACTCTATGTTCGGATTCTCATGGAGTTGAATATAGCACCCTCCTCCTAACTTGTCAACGTTTTTATTACAACTTTTTCAAAAACTTTTCGCTCATTAAAATAACGACCGGAAGAGAAATATAAATCTCAACCAGCCGTTTATAGAGTTCTGTAGATTAGTATCTGTTCTGCTCACAGCCGCATCCTTACTGCAAATACTACTCAAAAAAACCTGAAAGACTGTAATTCAGTCTTCGTTCTACCAGCCCATTTTGTCGAGCCATCTTATTGCCTTTAGCTCGCGTTCCCTGCTGTCATCCTGTACATACTTTCCGAGTTTCAGTTCTCCTTTGATTTCTCCATCCAGCAGGTACAGGATCCTCTCACACATGGCGGCGATCCTGCTGTCGTGCGTGACCATCAGTATCGTTGTTCCCTCACTGTTGATTTTCAGGCATGCTTCTATTACTTCTGAAGCTGCCGTCTGGTTCAGCGCGCCTGTTGGTTCATCGGCAAAGATGATCTCCGGTTCCAGCATCATACTGCGGCATATGCATGCTCGCTGAAGCTGCCCGCCGGACACCTCGTTCACTCTTCGCTCCGCCAGGTCGCCAATGTGGAACCCGTCCATCAGAGCCATCGCCCTCTCGTAGTATTCTTTTTTATGCTTCCTGTCCGCATGGACTGCGGGCAATACGATATTGTCAATTATGTTCAGATTATCCAGCACATTCATCTGCTGGAATACAAAGCCCATTCTTTTCAGTCTCAGCTCGGCTTTCTCGTCCTCACTCAGCCTGGTGATCACTTTGTTCCCCAGCATTACCTCTCCGGTATCCGGATTGTCCATTCCGGACACATTATAAAGAAGTGTAGATTTCCCTGACCCGGAAGGTCCCATAACAGCGACCATCTCACCTTCTCTGCTCTCAAAGTTTATGTCTTTCAGGATATCTGCTTTACTCAGATTTTTTACTTTCAGCAATTCTTTCATGTCGCTCTCCATTTCTTTGTGTAATTACTTTACTGTCCCCGGCCTCAGACATTCCCATGCATGAATACGTTTAATTTCCGTCAGGCTCAGAATCGCCGCAATCATGGCAGACGCCGCGATCATAGACGGTGCAGCTGCGAACACCGCCACGGGATTGATAATGAAGCGGAAGCCGTATGCGCCCATCGATCGCAGAAGCAGTGCCGCCAGACTCTGTCCCGGAAAGATCCCCGCGAACAGTCCCAGCGCTATTCCCGGCAGTATATAAGTCAAAGTCTTCTTCAGATACTCTATGCGGATATCCGAAGACGTAAATCCCAGCGCTTTCTTAAGCGAACTGTCGTTTCGTTCTCTCCAGATCACCAGACGTACCAGCAGAAGCATTACGATAAACAGCACAAAGCACGCCATGACAGCCGATACAGCGGATGCATCCGAGATGTTTCGGATAGTCTGTCCATAGGTCCCCCTGAGATAGTCGGAGATCAAAGTAACCTTGACACCGTTTTCGAAGGACGAATATCTGTCCTGATAATCCTTTGTCCACTCTTCTGCATGCCCTTCATTTTTAAGAGACAAATAGATAACGCTCCACATTACCGGTGTCGCATCTTTTGGATCTCCTAAACAGGCCTTGGCTGTTTTCCCTCCGTTTGTGACGTCTGAATAAATCCCGCATACGCTGCAGGCTTTTTCCTCGCGGGTGCCGTCCTTCATTTCCCTGCAAACGATAATCATTTCCCCCGGTTTCACGCCCATCTCTTCAGCGTTTAGGACGGATAACGCGATCTCTTTGTCGTTTTCAGGATATCTTCCTTCAGTGTATTTCACAGGGAATTTGCTGTGATCTCCGTTTTCGATCAACAGATTATACGATGACCCGTCCGGGAGGATCGCCCTGTATGAACCGGTTTCCATCAGCACATAGTCCCTGACTCTGCTGTCATGTTTTATGTCTTTGGTCACGGACCCTGCAGTCTTTCTGACATTCTCAGTCTGCCTTATATCAATTCGGATCTGGCTCTCACCGATCCCCATATATGTGACAAATTCAGGAGCCTCTATCGTGCTCTTCATATTCCACGGCACAAGCAGCATGAACACTGCCGCTGCGGTGATGATCATTGCAGGGAGCCAGAGGTTCTTCTTTTTCCCAAAGCTTCCTCTGCCACAAAGAGCATCGACCGCAGATATTCTGTCTGTCCTGCGAAGCGTCCGGTACACCGACAGCAGGATTATCCCTTCCGCAGCGAATGCTCCGAGTATCATAAATGCATATATCATTCCTTTGTTTCCGGCATTTCCGTAAAGCTCTCTCATCTGTGTGCCGACCGGTTTTGCTGTGATCATCGCTGCAATGACGCCGGTTATACAGCCGGCTGCAGACAGGATCAGGTACTTCGAAAGATAGAGTTTCCTGATATCGCGCCTTGATATCCCCACCGCTTTCAGCATTCCGATCCCGCTTTTATCCTTCTCAAGTTGAGTCAGGATAATATATCTGATACATAGAATTGCGATGAACAGTACGATTACACTAACAAGCAGTATTACGAGTATCATCATGCCGTCCGAGAGCGCGTTCATCATTCTGATCAAAGGATATGTGATCGTCGGGCCGTTGTCCGGGAGTCCCTCATCCTTGTAAGCCGTGGCGAACGCATTGATGTTGCTTCTTTCATTCAGCCTGAACTCGATCAGGTATTCTTCGCTTCCGAGCGGTCTGAGTTTTTCATAGTCTGCCTTACTGACCAGAAACCGTTTGGAAGAAGCCATCATCGAGTTCATCTGCGAATCGCGCAGAAATCCTGCAACAGTCAGTTCTTCTTTTCCTATCCTCATCACATCTCCGGTATCGATCCCATACTCCTTCCTGTAGCAGACAGGCACGTATACTTCTCCTTTGGATGGATGTATCACAGCATTATCTTCATCAACAAGGTAGTCAAATGAGCTGCTCTGGAAGCTGAGTCCGTTATCCTGCATATTGTTCTCAAAAGACTCATTTCCGATAGATATCTGGCTGTTCTGAAGATTCAGGAAGGTGCAGACCTGCATCGCTTTTATATCGTCTCTCTGCCGCGCAAAGCTATTAAGCGAATCCTTATCCAGTTCACCCGTATGCATCTGCAGAAAGTCAGGAGTCTTCGCTTCAGTCATAAGAATGTCTATTGAGTCAGCGAGACTTGCGAAAAGCAGTATTGACAGCCCCAGCAACATCGCCGTTACTGCCATAAAGATGCAGGTTGCAGTCGAGACCAGTTTGTTTTCTTTGATATCATTGATTATCATTCGTCCGTTCATATGTTTCCCCTTTATTCTACTTTTCCAGTTCTCTTACATCCTTTGACCGATATAATGCTGCCGCGGCCGCTGCGAGCAGCACCCCTGAGACCATGATCACAGCGGCCGCTCCCCGTCCCACGCCGATATGTCCTGCTGCCGCGGCATAGTCGGCCAACAGGCCCGCTGTCCCGTATGCCACGACATAACCTATCTGGGACAGGAAACTGATCAGGCCCCATGCCCTTCCCTGCTTATCAGCATCGATATTCGTCCTGACCAGATAATCGAGGCAATTGTTGGCAAACGGCAGCATGAAGAAGAACATGAAGCCAAAGCCGCAGATCATAAGGATGTTCTCCTTCAGACCGAAGCCGACCATCGACAGCCCCGCCAGGATAAGTGATATGCTGAGTATGCCCGCAAAGTTCTTCTTCAGTCCGCGAGCCCCTATGATCACGCTTGACACCAGCATGCCGCATGCGCAGACGGTCTCAGCGATCCCCAGCACTTTGCTGCTCTGAAAATCGAGAACCATCGGCTCGGCCAGTATCTGCATCGCTCCCATAAAGCATGTCATCAAAGATGAGACGATGATGAGGATCATTACTCCCCGCTTTTCAGTTATCGTCCGCCAGCCTTCTCTGAAGCTTTGAAGGAATGTTCCTTCTTTATCTGCAGGCTTTGCGGAAATGCCTTTGCGAACCACTGCCGTGCATACCACAGTCAGAAAGAATGTGCCGATATCCATCATCAAAAGAAGCTTCACATCACTCACTGTCAGCAGAAAACCCGCAATGAGCGGTGAGACAAGGTATCTTGCACTGCCTGCGATACTCATCATCCCGCTCGCCCTTGAATACTCCTCCTTTGTCAGAAGATCTGTAACTGTCGCTCTGTATGATGGTTCAAGAAGTGATGAGAATACCGAACTGATGAATACGCCTGCGCATATCTGGTACAGTTTTGCCTCTCCTGTAAGCATACAGATAAGGATATATATAAGGCCCAGGGCGGACAGACCGTCACCCGCCATCATAAGCAGTCTCCGGTCATAACGGTCGGCCAGCACACCCGCAGGTACACTGAGAAGCAGTGACGGAAGGAATGCCAGCAGAGCTACAAGCGCCATGTTCGCGGCGCTGCCTGTCTTCTGGAAAACATATACTCCGAGGCCAAAGCTCGTGAGGCCCGAACCTATTGCTGACACCAGTTCACCGCTCCAGAGAAGCAGAAATTTATTGTAATTTGATTGCTTTTTCATATTTTTTAACTCTTTCTTTACGCAACCGACAGATTGTCGGTGTGATGGTCCAATATATGGGACTTACCTCAGATAACGGCAAGTCCCGTTTTAGTGTGTCAGTTGTTGTTTCAATCCACGCCGGTATTTGCTGGAGTGCGGCTTTCAACGTCTTATCATAACGAAATCGACAACCCATCTTTTGTTCTCAGGCGTGAATTGCCCTCCTGTCGGTGAGGGATAGCGTTTCTCTCCACCCGCCACAGCCGTTGTTATTGGATGTCCGCCACCTATAGAGGCGGGGGATTCTTTTTATGTTGTGTTGAATATCTCCATGATCGCCGGCGCGAGGCTTCCTTCCTCTGCACCGAGTATCCTCTCGGTGTGACAGATAAAAGCGATACTCTTCTGCATCAATTGCTCTTTGGTAAGCCCGGCAAGAGAATCGAAGGCCGTATTCGCATAAATCATAATCATCTCCGCGGCTTCATCCGGATAGTCTGAATGAAATATACCTTCTTCGTTCCCTTCCCTGATAAGTTCCGAGATCAGCGGAAGGACTCCGACAATCAGACGCTCCTGCATTTTCTGATGAAGCAGCGCATTCTGAGGTTTGTGTATCTGCGTAAACACCTCAGGGCCGGCTCCTGTATCTAAATCGAGCGCGATGACCGCGCCGCTAAGCCGCTCCAGAATGGGGCGATCCTTATCTGAGACCACTGCCCTTGATCTTGCGACCGCTTCTCCGGTCATCCTCTCTACCAAAGCATCGAGTATCTCCTCTTTGGATCCGAAGTGATGGTACAGAGTGCCGCGGGCTATCCCGATCCGTCTGATAATGTCATTGGTGCTGGCATTATCAAAGCCTTTTTCCGCAAACAGTTGCTCTGCCACATCAAGTATTTCACTTTTTCTCTCTTCAGCTGATTTTACGATCCTCATCTTCGCAGTCCTTATGCAAGAAACTACCGACAGGTTGTCGGTATCTTTAAGTTAACACATTTCCTATAGCCTGTCAACTCAAAATTCAGATTCTTTTTCATTAAGATTCCTGAACCGGCGTTTCTCCAAATTCTTTCGTAAACTCCATTATTCTCGTAATGATCTACCAAAAATTTTTCGTCTCCTTGCTTTTTCATCCCAGTTTCTGTCCTCACACCAGTAAACAGTCCTTTCTGTCACGTCGTAAACCATGGATACTACGGTCGGACAAATTTCCTGGGAGACTGCCTTCAGTATATTGAAGCAGTCCTCTACATCAAAATTATCTGATGCCTTCTGCAGCATTTCTTCTGCTATGTGATATCTGTCCCGGCCCATCCACGGATGCGTCTCCGAATCCTGTTTATATGGTGAAAAGTTCGTTAAAATCTTGTATTCAGGTTTTTCGTAATACTGATGCCCCTGCCCGGGCACGATATGAAGCACATTGCCGTCCGCATCTGACAGCACGGACATGAAAGTCAGTCCTGGAATGCTGTAAACAGGCCGTGTTTCCGCAATGTCACGGATTTCCTGCAGAGTCTTTTTCTGCAAAAGAAGATCGATATCCAGCATAATGACATTCTCGCCGTCTCCCGCAGGATCACTCCTTTTATCCGAAGGCCAGCATGTAGGCATGCCGACAAAGTCTCCGCGGCAGTTCGCGCCAAATAAAGGCATCCAGCCTTCAATGGCATCATTGACTTCTATGTAAACCCCCTCTTCTTCCGGCCGGATTCTGTACTCCATATCCAGGATATCCAGATTCCAGCCCACTATCGTTTTTTTCTTATTGACCACAATGCTTGTACACATTTTGAACGTCTCCTTTCAGGGGAATATGCTTCCATTTCCCATCATGACTCTTATAAATCCGATCACAAACAGGTGCGCAGGATAATAAACGTAGAAAAACCACTTCATTCCCTTCCAGTTTCCTCTTTCGCCATTGTAGTTTCTTAAGATCGGCAATGACAGCAAAGCAAACATCTGAATGATTCCGTATACCTTATCCATAAAGACAAAATACACGGCAGCATAAATAGCAACCCAGATCAGCATCGTAACAGACTGTTTCTTGAAGTCGCCGCGATTCAGATAGAGATACACCGGACACATAGCCGCAACCGTGGACCAGTCCGACGGAAACGTAATAAAACAAATCAAAACAACAAGCAGGATCTTGCTCCATTGCGGTAAGCGGTCAGTTGTAAAGATGACCATTAAAACCACTGACCACGCAAGTGACCACATCACACTTGTCATATTGAAAAATCCATTCGGAATAAATGAGATACCACCTGCAAAATCGTATGCGAAATGCGATATGACAGCGAAGATGAATAGTCTTAAAATATACCTTTTTACATTCCGGGTATAGTGAAACCCTTCGGCGATAAAGAACCACATGATCGGCGCTGTCAATCTGCCTATTACATGCAGCAGCATGACCCACCATATTCTTTGACATCCGGGATATAAAAGCCATGTCACATGGTCGATCGTCATCGCGATAATGGCGATCAGCTTTATCTGATTTGAGTTTAGTCCTTTAACATTTAATGATTCCATCGATTCCCCCCTATATTCCGATTGCGTTTCAGTTTGCAAATTGGGCATAAAAACACTCCCGGTCACCAGCGATTCTGATGGTCGGGAGCATCTTTCTGCTTTATGATTTAAACAAGTCATTCTTCGGTTTCTGTTCCTTCACTCCGTGTGCCGTAAAGATAATCGCGGATGATTGTATTGGATGTATCCTGCGCGATGAAATAGAGCCGGTCGCCTTCCTTGATCACGGCATACGGTCCCGGTGACATGATCAGTTCACTTCCGCGTTTTATCGCGACCATCGTAGCCCCTGTATTCTGCCAGAGCTTGATATCATTTACTGTTTTTCCTATGAAACGGCACTCTGAAGTTATACGCACGTTGTTTGGCATCAGAGGATTGGTAGATCTGTAGTGCTCTGTCATTCTGATCAGAGCGTTCAGATTGTCATAAAGCTGGTTCATCTCTTCTTTCTGCCTTTTAATATTTTCCGTGATTGAATCCTTCATATGCTCGATGCTGTTCTGCACAGAAAACTGTTTGATGAATTCCTCGGATTTTTCTCTGGACTTTATGAACATGCCGCTGCCCTTTGCCGGTTCAACGATCTCAAGATCAGCAAGAACGCTGAAGGCTCTCCTCGCTGTTTCCGGCGATACACCATACTGTCCGGCTATTGAAGATCTGCCCGATAGCTTTTGTCCTTCTTCATACTCGCCGCTTGCAATACGGGAAGCTATCTCAAGTGCTATACGCTGGTATCTGGGAATTGCGCTGGCGTAGTAATTCATCTCCATATTATTCAATATCCTCCGTAAATCTTATCTGCATCCATATTTTGTTGTAAAAATCGAATAATACATTTGACAAAGTAGCAACTTATATATATAATACAAGTAGCTACATTATACATCATTCCGCAGAAAATGCAATAGTTTATTTTCAGAATTCTCAAATGCATCTTAGATGCGGAAAAAATATCAGGAGGTATATAGATATGAATAAAAACATAAAAAAGGTACTGGCGGTCATGCTCTGCATATCAGTGGCTCTCGTATTTGCCGCTTGCGGAGGAAAGGGGTCAGGCAATGAGAAGAAGAATATCACATTCGCAGATGTCGGCTGGGATTCTATAAAGATCAACAACGCGATGGCCGGCCTGGTTGCCGAAAATGTATTCGGATACACATGGCAGGAAACCCCGGGTTCGACACCGATTTCCCATGAAGCCCTGATCAAGGGTGAGGTCGATGTGCATATTGAAGAATGGACAAACAATATCGAGAACTATGCCAAGGACCTTAAAGCCGGCAAGTTCACTGAACTGGGCGTAAACTACGACGACAACCATCAGGGATTCTATATTCCGAAGTATGTCGCGGATAAATATCCGGATCTGAAAACAGTAAAGGATCTCGCTAAGCATCCTGAACTCTTCCCGGATCCAGATGATAAATCCAAAGGCATCATCTACGGCGGCGTTACCGGCTGGGGAATCACAGAGATCATGAAGAAAAAAGTAAAAGCTTACGGTCTTGACAAATATTACAACTATTTTGAAAGCGGCAGCGATTCCGTCCTTTCCGGTGCCATGACATCCGCGTGGGACAAGAAAAAGCCGATCGTAGCTTACTACTGGGAACCGACATGGCTTCTTGGTAAATACGACTTTGTGCTTCTTAAAGACAAAAAATATAACGAAGCAGATTACCAGAAAGGTCTGTGTGAATGCCCTGCAGTTAAAGTTACAGTAGCGGTAAGCAACGACTTTGCAAAGAGCAATCCTGATTTCTGTGACTTCCTGAAGAAATTCAGCGTTAAAACAGCATATCTCAATGAAGCGCTCGCTCATATGAACGATACTAAGGATAATGAAAAAGAAACCGCAAAATGGATGTTGACAAAAGCTCATCCTGAATTGATCGATAAGTGGCTCGACAAAGATCAGGCAGCTAAGTTCAAAGATGCTCTCAAATAAACATGAGGTGATAAGTAATGGATTGGTTATTCAAGTTCCCTGAAATATTCAAATTTGACCCGAGCGCTATCGATGAGGCCGTCCGCAAGTTCGCGGTATCCGCCTCGGGAGTACTTGATGCGATCAAGAACACTCTTAACAGTTTCGTCGTTTTACTATCGTCCCTTCTCTCTCACATACCATGGATCGTACTGATTCTGCTGGTGATAATACTGGCATGGAGAATCAAAGGAAAACTCCGCTCTGGCATACTTTACGGATTCCTGCTGTTTCTCATTGGGGCGGTAGGCCTTTGGGACATGATGCTCCTGACACTCTCAGTGGTACTGGCCAGTGTAATCATAGCACTGATACTAGGTATTCCGATAGGTATTCTGATATCGGGATCGGACAGGGCGAATACGATCATACGCCCGATACTCGATACGATGCAGACCATGCCGGTATTCGTTTATCTGATACCTGCCCTGCTGCTGTTTGGTACGGGTAATGCCTCCGGTGTTATCGCTACCGTAATCTATGCGGTCGTACCTGTCATCAGACTTACCAGTCTGGGTATCCGTCAGGTCGACAAAGAAGTCGTTGAAGCTTCGACCGCTTTCGGTGCCACCAAATGGCAGACTCTGAAAAAGGTCCAGATCCCTCAGGCTATGCCGACGATCATGACCGGTGTCAACCAGACGCTGATGATGGCCATGGCGATGGTTGTAACGACATCGATGATCGGTGTACGCGGACTTGGTATGGAAGTACTGAACGCCGTAAACCGTATCGAAATCGGACGCGGTCTTATCGCGGGTTCCTGCGTGGTCATCCTGGCTATTGTTATAGACAGACTGACCCAGGGCTTCCAGGACAACGATGAGAACGAAGGAGGCAAGGAAAATGGATAACAACATTGTACTGCGTATGGACCATGTCAATAAACTATATGGTCCTAATAAATCCGAAGCGGCGAGAATGATGCAGAACGGTTCTAACAAGGAAGAAGTCTATAAACAGACAGGCTGCACAGTGGCGCTGTGGGATATCACCTTCGAAGTGCCAAAAGGCAAAGTGTTCGTAGTCATCGGTCTTTCAGGTTCAGGAAAATCAACAGCTGTAAGATGCTTTAACAAGCTGACCGAGCCGACCAGCGGCAACGTATACTATAAAGACCAGGATGTCATGGAAATGCCACAGAAAGAGCTTCTGGAGTACCGGCGCAACAAAATCTCAATGGTATTCCAGTCATTTGGACTGATGAGCCACAGAAATGTACTGAACAATGTGGCGTACAGTCTCGAAGTCCGCGGCATGTCAAAAGACGAACGTGAACAAAAAGCGATCGAAGCAATCAAGATGGTTGGTCTCGACGGCTGGGCCTATCAGTCCTGCAATCAGCTGTCCGGCGGTATGCGTCAGAGAGTCGGCATCGCCCGCGCCCTCGTCAGTGATCCGGAGATTCTGCTCATGGACGAACCATTCTCCGCCCTTGACCCACTGGTCAGAAAGGACATGCAGTTTGAACTGCTGCAGATTCAGCGTAAACTGAAAAAGACCATCGTATTCATCACGCACGACATCGACGAAGCGTTCAAGCTGGGCGACACCGTGTGCATCATGAAAGACGGCAAGATCGTGCAGATAGGAACACCGGAAGAACTGACGATGAATCCGGCTGACGATTACGTAAGGGAATTCATCGAAAGCGCCGACAAGACCAAAGTCGCGACGGTCAAAAATATCATGATCACGCCATCCAGTCTGATCAAGAAGAACGACAGTCCGGAAAACGCGGTCAGAGTGATGCGCAACAACAATCTTTCATCTGTAGTGGTTATTGACGAAGATATGCAGCTTGAAGGGATCCTGACGATCCAGGACGCGATTGATGCAAAAGGAAGCGGAAAATCTGTTCCCGAGCTGTGTCAGAAGATACACTGCGTCGGCCCGGACACGATGCTGTCCGATATCATTCCAATGGCATCCGAGGTCTGGTATCCGATCGCAGTGACCGATGATACCGGCGCGCTGCTGGGTCTGGTAACAAAAGCCAGCATCCTGGCATCGATGCTTTAGAAATACCATCTCACAGAGAATAACTCAAAAACAAAAATTCAGAGAAAGCCGGAAAAACGGCTTTCTCTTTTTTCGTTCCTTCTGCGTTCCTTCGTTTTTAAAGCCGGAAGCTTTTGACCGGTTACCGCCGGGGTTGCCTGTCCGCAGCCAGACGGTCCCGCAAAGACTGGAGACTTGTTTCGATATTTGCCACATCTACAAAGAACAGCCGGACATTCACCCCGTCACTGCTGTCAAACGAAATATCCGGCTGATCCCGCATTTCCTCATTCACAGGGTAAAGCAGCCAAATCTCCGGCGTTTTGTATTTCTTTGAATACGCATACATCTGATACATGTCGCTTTGAGATATTCCATAATTGTTTCGTGGCTTATTGACCAGGCTCTTCCACTTGGTGTCCAGGATAATCCTGGAACCATCATCCCTTGTAATGACGATATCCGGCCGCAGTTTGAACTGCCTGGGTGAATCAAACAGATAACAGCCTTTATCCTGAGTTGAAACTTCCCATTCCAGATCCGCAAGCACTTTCTTCAACTGCTGCGCTACGTAGGATTCGAATACTTTTTCCATCGGGAATAACAGTGCCCTGGCATTGTGGCCGCCGGAAAACGTCGTGAAGCTTTTATTGAGGAGAAATACTCTGGACCAGCGCATCAGCATATCATAGTCCTTTGTGTTCCGATCAATTACGACCCGGGCAAAGTCCTTCTGATAATTCACCGATGGCCGGACCAACTCAAATGCCGTAAGCAATTGCCGGATTACCTTTTGATTCTCTGCACTGACGGTAATGCTCTGCAGCTTCTGGAGTGTTGCTTTCACCAGCCGGTTTTCTGCCCGGTCAACCAGATATTCATCGTACCGAACATAGAAGCGTTCACGATGAGCGACATTCTGTTTAATATGCTCATTCACCACCAGTTTACCTTTATAAAAATTCAGATTATTTTCCCGGGCAGCATAATCCGATTTGATTCCATGCTTTACAAGAATCCGGACTTCCTGAAGATACATGTTGATGAAGATCTCATAAAGCGGCATCCGGTCCATTCTGAGATTTGCATCATTAAAGACTTTACGCGGAAAATCCTCCATGCTGCGGAGCATGCGAAGAAATACCCGCTTTGTCTCTTCACTTCCGTTATTCGAATCCGAACCGAAATCGATTTTAGGCAGGACCTGGACCTGGAACCCGTTCTGCATCTGGATCAGTCCCACATAATTATTTACAGAAATAATGTCGCCCACATTCCTGCGACAGCTGATTTTCAGGAATTCCAAAGCGTCTGCATGCTCTTCACTGCCGGTAAACGCATGAATAAAGTCCCTCAGATCCCGAAAGATATGTTCCGGAAGGTATTTATATTCTTTTTCTTCTTTGAAATCCGGGTTACAGGAAATCCTATCAAATTCTCTTACCTCCAGTATTTTTTTCATCTTATAAACCCTTGCCTGTCTTCTTATAGCTTTCCAGTTTATAAAAAGCCTCCTTCTGGATGATATAGCTTTTTTCCGGAAGGTCGATGTCCGGATTTCCATTAAAGATATCCTTGATCTTCAACGGCTTATCCAGAATAAACTTGAACTCATCTTCTTTGTCATTGTCACCCAAAACCAGCTGGATCTTCTCATAATCTTCATAGAAGTATTCCTGCAGCAGCGGGATGACTTTCTTTTCAAAGATTCCTGCCAGCGTCTCAAGCGAAGGATCATCGGCAAGCTTTATAAAAAAGGCATGCCCGATGGTATGCTCCCGGTCAAAGAGATACTCGAT
>ONJN01000259.1 GCA_900318155.1 uncultured Eubacteriales bacterium | reverse complement strand
GAAGGAATAAACAGGATCGCACAGATGATTGCCGCAACAGCCAGCAGGCTGCAAAGCACAATTATAACGGTGCGGATCAGGGTCTTTCGGTTGAAGCTCTTTCTGGCTTTCTGTACCGTTGCAGCCTCGGCACGGCCGATCCCCGGATCGGACAGTGCGGGATTATCCAAGATTGCGCTGATCTTTCGGACGTTTTCGAGCTCGCGCGCAACGAAGGCTGCTTCCTCATCTGTCGCGGTTCCTTCACGCAGCTTTTGATAGGCTTCTTCAAAGTTCATCGATCTTCCTCCATGATTTTTCTGAGTCTTTCCCTCGCCCTGCAAAGCAGGACTTTTGTGTTCGTCTCGCTTTTTCCGGTAACTTCTGCGATCGTTTTGATGGGGAGTCCCGAAAAGTAAAACAGCAACACGGTTTCCCTCTGCGTGTCCGGCAGCAATTCGATCGCACGGTACATGGAGCGGTATTCTTCCTTGCGAATGATGCTCTCAATCACTTCTTCACGGTCATCCGCCAGATCCTCCGGGATTTCTTCGCCGGTAAAGCGGCTGTTTTTCCGGCAGATACTGATAAACTCATTCCGGCAGACGGTGAGGAGCCAGGGCTTAAAATCGCGGATCGATTCATCGGACAGCGTCAGCGCTTTGAAGAACGCATCAGACACAATGTCTTCCGCCACAGTCCGGTTCCGGCACAGAGAAATCGTAAACAGCAGCGCCTCATTATAATATTGTGAAAACAGCAGATCGATGTTGTCCGCTTTCATAATCCTGTCATCACATCTTCCCGATCAGTCCTGTAGATAAGACGCAGTCAGAGAAATAAGGTTACACAGGAACACATAAAAGATATCTTTCCGCGCAAAGCGATGCAGCCCGATGAACCATGTAACTGTTTGAGGCCCTGCGTCAGTTTTCAAGCAGAAGCAGTTCTTTATCATAGAAGTCTGACTGCTTTTGAAGTTCTCCAACCAGATACGCATAACCGAATTGTTCGGTCAACGTTTCTCTGTCCGAAAACAGATTCGTGCCAAGCGCCAACCGATCTCCCTTGATCTCCACGCCCAGAGCAGCCAGCGTTGTGGGATACAGATCAAACGTTCCAAACTGCCGATTTTTCTCTTTAACCGGTTTTACCGCGGAGTTGATAAAACAGTTATAGATTGTTCTGGTATAATTTGGATTGACCTGATCCATGAATCCGGCATCCATAGTCAGGTGGTCGCTGCTGATGACGATGGTGGTGTTTTCATAAAAGGGCTGTTCTTTGATCCATTCTATAAAATCATTCACCTGACGCGAGGAACAGGTCAGGACATTGGCATATGGTTCCTCGTAAAGATCCACACACAGGTCACAATAACAGCCATCCGGGAAATGCGTATCCGCCGTAAGCATTGTGAAATTGAACGGCACTCCCGCGGCCGCGAGACGGGTCAGTTCCTCCTTGGCATAGGAAAACAGCTTTTCATCTTCAAACCCCCACCATTCATTATAATCCGTCGGGAGACGTCCGGCCGCTTTCAGTGCGTCGGTGTCAAGAATACTGTAATTGCCATGCTCTGTAAAATAAATCTCGCGCCCATGAAATTCCGCGTTGGACCCTAAGAGCAAGACCTGGTTATATCCCAGCTCATCCAAAAACTGTCCTATGGAGGTGACCCCGGGGAGAAACACGTCCCCCGCGCCATAGGTATCCGCCTTGAGCGAGACCTTGATAACAACGCCTGAAGTCTGCGCCACTATGGCGGCCGCTGTCCAGGTAGTGCCGGGAAAAGAGAGGGCTCCGCCAAAGCCACTGGTATGAGAGAAATTCACGTTGTTTTCCGCCAGGGATTTCAGTTCGGGAATATAGCATGCTGTAATTGATTCCCCGGCTGCCGGGTCCGCATAGGTACACTCCATGGACTCCAGAATGATGTAAATCAAATTGCGCTTCTGCTCCGGAAATTTCAGGATGCTGTTGTCCGGTTTCACATAGTGCGTCTGAATGAAGCTGGAGTCCGTGGCGTCAGCTTTCAGATACGGTATAATTTCCATGCGAAT
>ONJN01000075.1 GCA_900318155.1 uncultured Eubacteriales bacterium | reverse complement strand
TATTCCATGGAATTATTGGCAAGAAGACTTGCCATACCATGAGCCACACAAAAGAATGTTAGGAACATCTCTTTTGCCTGCTCTATATCTGCCTTAAGGCCTGCCGCCATGATCCCCATGATCGCCGAGAGTCCGGGATCAGCGATAAGAACCGCTACATCCTTTCCGCCAAACTTATCCGTCTGGAACAAAAAGCGGAACAAGTTCTTCTCTTCCTGACCGAACCGCACATAATTAAGCCCCAGAGCCAGCATCGGGTTTTCATCCGTATCCTTTGGCATTATGAACTCTGTATGATACTTATCCGCTATCTCATAAGCAGCTTCCCGGATCTCGTCAACCGTCCTGAAACTGTACAGCACCGGCTGAGTCGAGCAGCCCAGATATTCCGAAATTGTCCTGGCATTCAAATTCTCATGTCCATTTGCCCTGATCACCTCAAACGACGCATCCGCAACCATTTTCTTTGTAATTTTCACTTTCGGCGGCATAGCTTTCTCCTTTTCACTCCGGTCGGCACAAAACAGATGTCCATCCGTCATCTGTTGCCCCCCCTTATATAATCTTCGTTATATAATCCTTATTATATATAAAAATATACAGTTGTCAAGCAAAAAAAAAGAACCGGGCACCCGATCCTTCTCTTCCAGACCTTTTGTCATATCTTCAGCTCCAAGATGCTCCGCTGCCTTAAACCCGCATTCAGCTAAAAGCGCTTCCATTTCTCCCAACACCTGCAGGCTCAATAACGATTCGTTAATTCACTATAATCAGCCCTTTATCTAGTGCGGTATTTCCAGCATATCGAGCAGCCTTACAAACGTATCCTGTCCATCCAGAAAGGTATCCGTAAGCCAGCCCTTTTCATTTCTCCATTCCGCACGTCCCCTGTAGTAAAAGTATTTCTTTGCATCTTCAATGATAAGATGTAAAGAATAACGACAGCTTCTTATCGACAATTACGCGGCCGCATTCGCGTTGATCTGGTCGATCACACCGCGGATTCCCATCCAGACATTCAGATCGGTGAACAGTTCCACGACGCTTCCCCTGTCCGTGAACGGCGGTTCCTGAAGGACGGACAGATCCTTCATCACGCCGTTATGCACGATGTATTCAACAATCTGGTTAACAAAATATATCTGCCGGTCGTCCAGGCTTGTATCCTCCAGATACTGAGAAAAGGCCGCCTTCGCCGCATTCATATCCAGCCCGACGATTTCTCGCACAAGCTCGCCCAGCGGCTTCTGCCCGTACTCCGCCTCATAGTCCTGCTTTGTCCCGATCTCGCTCCACAGGATCTTCTCCAGTTCCTGCACATCCGCCTTTGTCAGTGGAATATTGGATTTCAGCTTGGATATTACAAGGTGATCCTGGTTCTGCCGTATGTAATACTCCGCCTTTGCCTTATAGTTCTTAAGATCGTCGTTTTCGAGTTCCGATTCCTTCCATTCGAGGCTGAGTAACTCATCTTTGAAATTGGTGTCGTACCGGACTGTGGTTTTCGGAATGTACTTCATCAGTCCTCTGAGTTTCTGCCGGATGTGCTCAAAATCATTAATATCCGCATGATCAAGGTAATCGGTCTTGAGGATTTTATTGATCAGATCAGTCGGCACTTCAATATCTTTTCTGTCACACGTCGCGGCGGAAACCGCGCTTACTTTCTTAAACAAATCACTGCGCGCTTTTATGTACTTCTTTCCGACAAGATACGCCAGTTCGAGTCCATACACCAGCGCGTCGAACCGCACCGCCGTGATTTCATCATCGTCCGGAAGAATCAGCGGCGCCAGTTCTTCCCTGACCCGCAGCGTATCCTCATAAGTCAACGCCGTGTAGTTCGACTCATTGGCATACTGATCCACATACCGGATATGCTGCCGGACAGCAAAATTATCCCGGTTCAGCTCTCTGACTTTTCCGGTCATTTCGTCAACAAGCATTTTCCGGTATGCCGTCAGCCGCTCTGTCTGATAATCGATATCCTGCAGCTTATAGGAAATTTCAAACTTCAGGCTGAAAATGGCACCCTGCAGCGCGATCGTATTCGGCGTTGCCCGTCCCTTGTTCATTCGGAAAAAGTCAAAATTCCCGCAGAAGTCAAAGATATAAAACTTTTCTTTATCCTCACCGTCGAGAAGTTCCGGACAAAGCCGGGTTCCTCTGCCGATCATCTGCCAGAACTTGGCTTTGCTCATCACTTTCTTGAAGAAGACAAGATTGACAATTTCCGGTATATCGATGCCGGTATCCAGCATATCGACCGAAATCGCGATCCGCGGCAGTTTATCCGGCTCGGAGAACTCATCGATCGCGCTCTGCGCGTAAGTCATATAATTGTCGATAACCTTCGCGTAACCCGGCAGATTCGGGTACTCTTTGCCGAAGACTTCCAGAATCTTTTCCGCGTGCAGGTGATTCTTAGCAAAGATAATCGTTTTTCCGAGCGTTTCACCATAATCAATCCGGATGCCCTCCGTCATCAGAATATGCAGAACCTGACGGATCGTATCTTCGTTAAATACCCATTTATTCAACGCGGAAGACCGGATCCGCTCCGGAATCTCACCGTCTTCTTCTTCAAAAGTATCCTCGTAAACGAGCTTCTCTTCTTCGCTCAGTTCGTCATACGCAATGCCCTGATCGATGAATTTCAGATTCGTTTCCACAGAAAGGAAATCCACAAGATATCCGTCTTTTAC
Source organism: uncultured Eubacteriales bacterium (assembly GCA_900318155.1). Taxonomy (GTDB): domain Bacteria; phylum Bacillota; class Clostridia; order Peptostreptococcales; family Anaerovoracaceae; genus Aminicella. The sequence goes on along the minus strand of ONJN01000075.1, from coordinate 2,642 downwards.
CGCCTGCGCCAGATCGTAGCCATAGGTCGGAACGCCGCTCTCCAGCTGAAAGATTTCGTAGGTATTTTTGTCAATTTCATCCTTTGGCGTCGCCGTCAGGCCGACCAGCGGTGCGTCAAAGTAGTTGAAAATGTCTTTGAATTTATTGTAAATCGACCGGTGCGCCTCGTCGCAGATCATCAGATCAAAATGCCCGCAGGTGAACAGCTTCCCCTCTTCATCTTTCACGGAATCGATGCAGTTCATCATCGTCTGATACGTAGAGAAGACGCAGTGAGCGGTATAATTATCTTTCTCTTCACAAAGATTGGTGACCGAAAGATCCGGCAGCAGGTTGACAAAGCTCCGCTTTGCCTGTGTCACCAGCGATGTGCGGTCCGCCAGGAAAAGTATGTTTTTTACCCATCCGTGCTGCAGCAGCACATCCACCAGAGAAATGACAGTTCGGGTTTTCCCGGACCCCGTCGCCATGACCAGCAACGCCCGCCGGCGGTTATTCTCGTCAAAGGACTTACAGACGGCCTTCACCGCCGCTTCCTGATAATACCTTCCCGCAATCTTCTTGTCGATCAGGATATGCGCCAGACTGGTGCGCATCGTCTGAAGATTGAACAGTTTCTCCAAGTCCCGCTTTGAATAAAAGGCGGCGACCGGCCTTTCCGGATACTGATTGTCTATAATCCTTGTATCGAACCCGTTGGTCAGGAATACCACCGGGCGGCGGTGATACTGCTTCTCCAGCAGATCCGCGTACAGCTTTGCCTGGTGTCTGCCTTTTGCCACATCAACGCAGGTCCGTTTTGCCTCAACGACAGCCAAAGGCTTTCCGTCATCGCCGTACAAAACATAATCGGCATACCCTGTTTCAGCGGCATTCGGCATCCCCGGAATCTCGACTTCATTGATCCAGTCTTTTCCCTCTGTCCAGCCTGCGTCCATCAGCAGCGTGTCGATGTAGATCTTCCGCGTTTTGTATTCTGTCAGCTCCAGCGGCTTCGGAACATACGTCTCCTGCTGTTCCTGGCGCCGTTCCGTCAGCTCTGCCTTCAGTTTCTTATTCTCGCGGATCAAAGCCTCCAGATCGACATCCGGGACCGTCGTCACCGGCGCAGATGCCGGGGCTGCTGATGCCGGGGCTGCCTGTTCCGCGAGCGCCGGATCGTACTCCCGCTCTTCATAATGATCGCTATAGCAGTACCCCATGAAGTCCATAAAAATGAACAGATTCTCCAGACAAAGCTTTGCCTGATCCAGCGTCGTCTTCCGCCCGGAATGCGCCGCGCTGTTCCCCGCCTTCCGGATGAAATCCATGCGCTGCCAGACGCTGCGGTCCACGATATCCCGGAAATCTTCTGTGTTCATCAGGCTGACCAACGAGTCCTGATAAGGCATTCTAAGATCGCCGTCAACGGAATACATCCATTTCACGGCAAATTCCATCGCCCGCCGGCAGTTAATAATGCTGGCGCCGCTGTCAATATGCAGAATCCTCTCCGCAGATATCGCCACATCCGCAAAAGCCTTGAATTTCGGTTCATCTTTCAGGAAGTCAAAGTTGGTCATAAGTTCTTCCTCCGTGTATTATCTCCGGGATAAGCTTTACCATCCGGGATCATCGGCCCGGAACCCTCGGCGTGGAACTTTCAGGTTGGGAATCTCCGGCCCAGAACTATCGGCCGGGAATCTCAGCTCCTGCAGCCTTTGAACAGGATGCCTTCGGCCCGGAATCTTCAACCCGGGAATTTTCGGTTCGGGTGTACGATGATGGCACGGCAGTTTTATCAATTTTTTTATATCAAATAGCCACAAACCATCAAAAAAAAATAAAAAATTTATAACTTTCCGCCCTATCGAATAATCATGCGGCGAAATCAGCCTTTTGTCTTGACTACAGTCCAAAAAACAGCTGATCTCTTCGTTTTTATTCATTCACCCTAATAATTATTCATAATGCGTAATATTTTTTATTTCAAAACGCGATTTCAAACCGATTTGAAATAAAAAAACTATCAAAACTTTTATCAGGCTCGTCCTAATATCCCGGGTATGCCAAATTTCCGGATATAATCAGAATTTCTCTTTTCATGCTGATCACAAAAGAAATAGCCGCCTAAACTCTATAGAACATGGCGGCTAATTTCCAGTCATAACACTTTAAATGGGCTAACCATCTATTGGCAGCACCTTTGTTATGTATAGATTAGCATACAACCGCCTGATTGTCAATTTTTACCTATCCAGTTTCAGACATCGGTCCTCCGAAAACTACTTAAAAACTGCTCTATCAATAATAACAGGAATAGAATATATACAATCCCCATCCGGAGTCCCCATTCCAACAGAAGATTCGATCTGATCAAAGTCTCTCAACTTTTCAGGAATATCCTCATCGTATATATGGCATTCCGCTATACCTTTCTTTCCCGGCTTAATGCCACCGCTGACTGTATAATATACATTATTGACATGTGTATCTTTGATATATGTATCTTGTGTCAACAAATACACATCCAATAAACTGTCAGTCCTATTAGAATAATCAAATACCAGGCGATATTCATTTTTATCGGCGAAATTACCGTGTTCTGCGGATTTTAACCTGATCTTTGCATATTTCCCGTCATAAATAACTTTGGATTTGT
>ONJN01000014.1 GCA_900318155.1 uncultured Eubacteriales bacterium | reverse complement strand
ATATCCTGATAATTAATTATGAAAATGAAAGCAAAAAAAAAACATAATAACACTTTTCTTGAGGCAAACTATAGAGTACAATATAGGAAATAAGTAGTTAATCGCTAGTCAATAAATACTAGGTGAAAAAAATGAATACACGAACGAAAACAGTCATAATGATAATCGCTTTCGCAACCGCATTGGCCGCTTTTACCATCATCGGAGTGAACATTGTATCAAATCAGGTTTACGGCGACGATCAGGTTGTTACTTCAGGTCAGAATCCCTCAACCGCGTCGTCTGCAACTCCGACATTCGCGCCCGCCACGAGTTCCGCGACCACCACAAGGCCGACGACCACCACGAGGCCGGTGCCCACCACTTCGGAAGCTCCGACCACTACTTCGGAACCAACCTCAGAGGATCCGACCACAACGTCGGAACCAACTTCAGAGGATCCGACCACTACTTCGGAGCCAACTTCGGAAGATCCGACCACGACGACGGAGCCAACCTCGGAGGATCCGACCACGACGACTTCGGAAACAACCTCGGAGGATCCGACCACGACGACTTCGGAAACAACCTCGGAGGATCCGACCACGACGACGACGGAGCCAACTTCGGAAGATCCGACCACGACGACTTCGGAAACAACCTCGGAGGATCCGACCACGACAACCACAGAAAAACAAACCACGAGCACAAAGGCGCCGACGCAATCTGATAAAAAGCCTACATCTAACAATGGATCCCATTACAGAGCTAAATCCAGTAACCCGTCCAGCATTAAGAAATCAACAGTGAAGAAAGCAAGATCACCACAGACAGGAGATCACGATCTGGACATTGCAATTATTCTGTTTGGTATTTCGATCCTTTGTTCAGGATTAATTGTTTTCCTCGATAGCCGAAGATAGGCTGTGCCTGATCAATGCATGACAATATAAACACCATCACCCGTAAAACAGAATAGAAAAATATGCCTGAAAGGGCAGGGAAACGAAAAGCTTCCCTGCCCTTTATTTATGCCATATCCAGACTCTGAAACCAGAAGAATCATTCTTTGTCGCGATCAGCTCCCTCTTTCAGAAACCGACGTCGCCGTAACACAGCCGGTAGATAAGTCACAGCAATCAGGACCAGTACCGACCCAATAGTGATCAGCAACCCTGCCGTAAATCCCGGCGGCCTGAAGGAAAACTCGATCTCATGGGTCCCTTTGTCCAGCGCAGCGCTGATCCAGCAGTCACCTGTCAGTTCTGTGACCGGAGTTTCCCTGCCGTCAATCTTCATCTTCCACCCGTTTTCATAAGGAATGGATGTAACGAGAACGCCGCCTCTTCCCGCGTCAATCGTACCTTTGATACATGTGTCGGTTGCGTCAGTCACCGTCATAAGACTTGATGATATCATTCCATAAGCCTTATTCCATGCTGCTTCGTCCAGCGTATATACATAGCAGGTTATCCTGCCTGTCTGTCTCGCTTTGAAGCTGACGTTGGCTTTGAACTCCTGACCGCTCTTAATGAAGCCAATATTGCGTATGCAGCCGCGGTCAGGTTTTACCGAGATTCTCTCTGAACTGGCCGGACTGTCTATGTAAACATCATCCGCATAGTCGGCAGTGATGTATACATAGTACTTGGCATTTACTTTGGCCTTGTATTTAATTTCAACAGTTCCGCTTTCTGACGGGACGCGGAGTGAACTGGCTATATGGCAATCATCAACGTACCTGGAATCTGTATTTTCGCCCGACACAACGCCCTTCCCCATATTGACGAAGACCTTTTTCACCTTTCCGGCGGTAGCGGCTTTGACGTAATTATCAAGATTGATAAACGGATTCTCATCGTTCGGGTCCCATGTTCTGATAGATTCCGGCAGCATATAGCCGAGGGACAAAGAATAATTGCTCCTGTACAAGCTCGATTCTCCATCCTTTTTGATAAATGTGAAATCCAGATCAGTCAGTTTCCTGTTCTTTCCAATCAGGTAGTCTATGTTGGTGATGCAGTTGGTCACCGGGCTGGTTTCATGGTAGCAGAACGTATTATTGCGCGGATCCCCCTCCAGTCCGATATGTTTCAGCAGCATCGTTTTATTATAATTGATCGTTGAGGAGAACTGACTGATGCCTCTATAGTGGTAGAAGGCCGGGCAGTTGCATATGATATTATCATTGATTTCCATTCTGGCGAACCGTCCGTCTCCTCCATCGGAAACAGCACCGCCTTCTTTTCCCGCGTATCGGGCAAGCCGAATGACACTGGCTTTGTCCTTAATGTAGTCGTCCCTCGAATAGTTGTTTATGCTGCCAAAATAAATCCCCGTCGATACGCACAGCTCGGCCGCCGCGATAAAAGCCAGCAGCGCCATAAACTGCCTGCGCCTGATCCTTTGTCTTTTATAGAGCATGAGAACGATGCCGTAGACAGCAGTGAGGGTCAGACCGTAGTATATGAAGATATTCATGTTGTCGACCGCGCCCACCAGAAGCTTCTGGGCAAAAACGTAATAAGCTCCGGTCACGACGAAAAGGGTCAGGATCTTGTCCGCGCTGATACTGCTCAGCCTGTTGAATGCCTGGTACGCCATTGTCACGATAACAAAGCAGACCACAAAGGAAAATCTGTGCGGCAGCTGTATCGGAAAGTGCATGCCATGCCAAATGAAATCGAGTTTATTGATGTTGAAGCTCAGAAAAGCGAATACGAGAAAGGCCGCGCTTAAAGCTTTGTCCCTGTTATTGATCTTACCGGAAATGAAATAGCACACCAGCATCATCGTCACGAGGAAGCCACAGCATATATTCGGCTGCCCTTTCAGATACGTCAGATGGGAAACCGGGAACAACTGATTGATCACATCCAGTACGTCATAATATAATTCCCATTTCTCCGGCATCGGGTACGAGAAGTAATAGGTGCTCTTCATACTGATGTAAGCAGGCAGAAGCATTACAGCCGACATACAGATTCCCAGCAGGGAAGCGCCCACCGCTCTGACTGTGGTAACCAGACATTCCCTCGCCCCTCTGCCTCTGACGGTGATGAAATAGAACACCGGATAGTAGCAGAGGATAAAGATGCAGACCATGCTTGCGATATAGTAATTACTGAATACGATGATCGCCAGAACCACGGTGTACAGCGCCATACGTCCGTCTTTAATCAGCTGATGCAGGCCAAGCATCAGCAGCGGCAGCAGCATCACTGCGTCCAGCCACATGAAGTTCCAGTAATAGCCGATGGCGAAAGTACAAAGGGCATACATACACGCGAAAAGTGCTGTCATCAGGCCCGTGTATTTATCTTCAGCGCAATTCTCCGGTCTGTAAACCTTCTTCAGAAAAATGTACATGAAGCTTCCCGTAAGGCCGAACCGGAGGAGCAATATTGCGCTGACGCCTTCTATGATCAGTGACTTCGGGAACAGGAGCAGGAGTATATTCAGAGGACTTGCTCCGTAGTAGGAAAGCAGGCACCAGAAGTTGAAGCCGACTGCGCCGTTCCAGGAGTAAAAGAGGCTTCCTCCATCCTTCATTCTGCACTGCAGTTCACTCAGAAACGGGATGTACTGATGATACGAGTCGATGATTGCCAGCTGCTGATGACCAAAAGGATAAATCCCTTTCTGCGCGAAAACGATTACCAATATAAACACCGGCAGAAAAAATGCCACAAAGGCATATTTGTTTGCTTTGAGACTGTTAATGATTTTTTTCTTCACTGTTTGATTCCTTTTCAACGTAAATCGATCTGTCCATGATCAGACGATAATCCTGTGCCGTAAATTCAAATAAATTATATCACTATACAAAAACATGTTCCAGACACATTTACTATAGTATAATATACTACACTTAAAGTTAAAAATTTGAGAGGGCCTCCGTAATGTTCGCTAAAACAGACTCTAATAAAATGTATAATTTGATATTTAGCTGGATCATCGTCTCCGCATTGTTTTTCACTAACAGGCAGATGAATCTGATCAGCCTTCCGGTATATAAAATCCTGGCCTTTGTTATCTTTGTCGATGCTGTGCTTCTGATCTGGCTGCTGATCAACAGGATCCGGGATCAGAGATATGTCAAAATTGCGATGATACTGTTCTCGACTATCTACTTTACAGCGGCAGCGGTGATCGATACCCAACAGCTGCTTGCTATGGGTCTGTGTGTCGTGCTGGGGATCATCATACTCAGCACCGACGTCAGAGATATCCGGTTTGTAGCAGGGGAAAAAGGATTCAGGAATACGATCCTGTTCTTATCATTTCTTTTTGTCGTTCTGGTAGGAGGGAACTGCTGTCTGATATTCCTGAACCACATAGCGCCTTGTTTTGACTTCGGGCTCTTCTCTCAGATGTTCCATTATATGAAAGAAACCGGCATACCATTCACGACCTGTGAGCGGGATAAATTGCTGTCGCATTTCGCGGTTCATGTATCGCCGGTCTACTACCTGATGTTTCCGTTTTATTATCTGTTCCCCAGCCCTATGACTCTGGAGCTGCTGCAGAGCATCATCGCAGTGTCCGGAATCATCCCCCTGATCCTGATAATGAAAAGACATTCGCTCGGAAGAGGTGTAATGATCTTTTTCGCGTTGATATATATATTCTTTCCGGGATTCGCGGGCGGCTGCTTCTGGCATCTTCATGAGAACTGCTTCCTCGCGCCGTTCGTATTGTGGCTGATTTACTTCTGTGAAAAAGAACTGTGGTACGGGCAGGTAATATTCGCGGTACTGACGCTCGCGGTCAAAGAGGACGCCGCCGTATATGTCGCGGCCATATCATTGTACTTTTTGCTTACACGTAAAAGCCGCAAATGCAATTATTGTATTCTTGCTGCTTCAGTTCTGTATTTCATCGGGGTCACGTACTATTTGACAGTATACGGAGACGGCATACAGATGGGCCGATATGAAAACTTTGTGACCAACGGCGAAGGCCCCCTGACTCTCCTGTCTGCTGTCATTACAGATCCTGTTAACATTATCAGACAGCTGATGGTGGCAGACAAGCTGAAGTTCATTTTCATGACACTGATGCCGATGGGATTCCTGCCGCTGATAACAAAAGATTACAGGAGAGCGATCCTGATGCTCCCCTGGCTGCTGATAAATCTGCTGGCGAGCCTCAGCTATCAGTACAATATGACCTTTCATTACTGCTTCGGAACATGCGCCATACTGATTTATCTGGCGGTCATTAACTACACAGATCTGACAAAGAACTACAGGAAGAAGATGCTCCTGTACGGCGCGTGTTGTACAGTAATTTTGTTCGCGAATGTCAATCATTCCTGTCTGGGATACATCGATACCTATAAGAATGATGCAGAAAGCCGCGCAAGGATAAACTATGCCATATCCCTTATTCCGGAGGATGCCTCTGTCGCGGCCGGTACTTACCTCGTTGCGGACCTGGCCGATCATGATGAGCTTTATGAGCTGGAAAAAACAAAAAACAAAGCAGATTACTACATTTTAGATCTCCGAAGAAAAAACGACAAATATGATATCAAAGATTTCCTGAACGAAAAATATGAGACCATATACTACGAGCCGGGAGCAGCAGCGGTTTTCAAAAGGATCCGGTAAAATAATAAAAAAGCAGAGAAAATGCAAATCTCTCTGCTTTATTTTTATTATCTATCTTTCCTGAACACCAATAATTTGCTGAATAAATAATTGCCGACGATAACGATTACCTGAACGATCAGCTTAGCTATCTTATCATTGACATTCATTACCGTCACAAACAGGAACATCATGCCCATATCCATCAGAAGCGTACCGATCCTCGCCATGAAGAACGCAGTTCCTTCCCGCAGTATATTCGGATCACTGCTCTCAAAAACAAATTTTCTGTTTGTGACATACGCAAATGTAACAGCCGCGATCCAGGAGACAACGTTTGCTGTCTGCATCTGCAGCGGGTCTGACGGATCAAGCACAGTCAGTACGCAGGCATAATACACGCCAAGACTGACAAGGGTAGTAAGTATTCCCACTATCAGATAGTTGATTATTTCTTTGTATCTGGAATACAGGTCTTTCATTTGACACATCTCCCGGCACATGATCCTGTACCAGGATCCTTTCACTATCCCTTACTGCTGTGCTCACTGCTGCGTCCCTGGCCGCATTTAGGACAGGAATCCGCGCACGAACATCCTATGCACGCAGTACCCTTCTTCTTCTCTTTATATATATACCGGACAGCAAAGAACAGCATCGCTGCGATTACGAGAACTGCTATTATCGTTGCTAAATTCATAACGCCAATCTCCTTCCGCTAATGTCATTTTAGCACAATACGCGGTGTATTGATACACCGCGCATCATGCTTTGTTAAAATACTCCAATATAGGGTGTTTATGCTGTTGCTTTAGAAGCTTTTGCTCCTTTATGCAGTTCGTACTGCTCATCAAAGTGCGACCGAACTCTTTTGCCGATCATTACCAGAGCGGCAACCATACAAAGTACTGCAATCAGTCCCGGCACGAAGGCTCTTCCGAGATGGCCTTCAGTAAAGAGTGTTCCGAACTGATAAACCAGGAACGCAATCGTGTAACCTGTACCGAGCTGCAGTCCGATCGCTCCCCAGAGCCAGCCTCTGCTCTTCATTTCAGAATTCATGGCTCCGATCGCCGCGAAGCACGGAGGTGTGTACAGATTGAAGAAGAGGTACGCAAGAGCCGTTACTGATGTAAGTCCCATCGTCGCCGCAACTGTGGTTGCTCCGCCTGTCATAGCGAGCTCATCAGTATCAATGAAGCTTGTCAGTGCAAATACTGTCGCAAGAGTACCTACAACATTTTCCTTTGCAATGAAACCTGTTATTGCCGCCGCGGCAAGCTGCCATACGCCAAATCCAAGCGGGATCAGCAGAACTGCGAACGGCGTAGCGATCGAAGCAAGAATCGATGTGTGCTCAGCGCCTTCTTTGACGACCTGGAAGTGCCAGTTGAAGGTCTGCATTACCTGAACGACTGTGTTGCAGATCAGGATGATCGTCGCCGCCTTGATGATATATGCCTTCGCTCTTTCAAGCATGGATCTTACCGCATACTTCAGGCTTGGCACCTTCCACTTAGGCAGCTCCATGATGAAGAACGATTTTCTGTATTTGTAACCCGTAATTCCTTTGATGAGCAAAGCTCCGAGGAAAATAAGCACGATTCCGAGGAAATAGCTCAGTGTGCTGACCCAGCCCGCGCCTCTGAAGAAAGCGCCGGCAAAGAGCGCGATTACAGGAATCTTGGCTCCGCACGGAATGAATGTCGTCAGCATAGTCGAGGTCCGTCTTTCTCTCTCGTCACGGATGGTACGGCATGCCATGATAGCCGGGATGCCGCAGCCCGTTCCGATGATAACAGGGATGACGGCCTTTCCTGAAAGACCGACTCGCTTGAAGATCGGATCCATTACAGCGCTTACACGTGCCATATATCCACAGTCCTCAAGCAGCGCGATCAGGAAGTACATTACCATGACGAGCGGCAGGAAACCGACTACAGCACCTACGCCGCCGACGATACCATCTGCCAGAATTGCCGAAACGATCGCCGGACTGTTCTCAAGAATTTTCGAAACCCAGCCCTGGAATGCCTCGATCCAGCCTGTGAAGATTCCTTCAAAGAATTTACCTACCCCAAGAGGTCCCTCGGCCTGGGATATCGTAAATACAATAAACATTACAATCGCAAAGATGATTATGCCGAGAATCGGATTGAGCAGCAGACTATCCACCTTATCGGACTGATTTGTCTCTGCTGACAAAGTCTTTCTTGTCTCTACATTTGCAACGATGCCGTTGACAAATTTATAGCGTTTACGGTCTTCCGCGTCTACGGCATTTTTATCCTGCAGGTTGATGTCTGCCTGCAGATAAGGCGCCTTCTGCTGTGTTCCCGCAAGCGATATCGCTTTGGCGATCATCTCCGCGAGTCCTTTTTTCTCTGTGGATACGGTCTCATACACAGGGCAGTTGAGATTCGCGGACAACTGATCTGCGTCGATCTTTGTGCCTTCCTTTTCATTGATATCCGTTTTATTGAGCGCGACGACCACAGGAATCCCGAGCTCCAGCAGCTGTGTCGTAAAGAACAGCGATCTGCTCAGATTTGTGGCGTCCACGATATTTACAATGGCATCAGGATTCGCCGTACGTACGTATTCGCTCGTGATACCCTCTTCCGGTGTGAACGGCGACATCGAATATGCGCCCGGAAGGTCAACCGCGATTACTTCCTGATCCCCGGCGAAGTCTTTTTTCAGCTTAAACTCTTTGCTTCCGATCGTAACTCCGCCCCAGTTTCCGATCTTTTCATTTCTGCCCGTAAGAGCATTATACATGGTTGTCTTGCCGCTGTTTGGATTGCCGGCAAAAGCGATTCTCATCAGAAATACCTCCTTAATATATGTAATAATTCCATTTTCAGCTTAAGGCGGGTGCCTGTTATATTACGATCGCTTCAGAGAGCATTTTGTCCAGATTATATCTGCCATCCTTTATTACGACGATACAGCTCTTTTTCTTTTTAGAGATAAGCGTTATCGGCTCTCCCTGATAGCAGCCCAGCCTGAACAGGAACGAATTCATCTCATCATCATCGGTTTTGATGTCCTTGACGATATAGGTCTGTCCTGGCTCAGCATCCAGCAGCGACATTGTGCCTGCTGAAGTATCGTATGTTTCTGTTTCATTTCCTACGCCTGCAGCGCCTTTATCCATTACATAAGCAAATCCCATTTTGAGTCCTCCCTATATTGTTAATTAACTTTAACTAATATTAGTTATACCTGACCTGACTCTGTTTGTCAAGATGAATTCAAAAATTAACCTGATTTCAGTCCAAAGCGCTTTCTCCTTTATCTCAATATTAGTTAAAATAAACTCACTCAGCGGGCGAACCGCTTCTTTTACTGCGTCGATTACTCAATCTACGCATGGCGCGGACATTTTACAAAGCCGCCTGTCATCCGACTGCCCTGTGCGGCAGAATCGCTGTCGGCCACATAAAAAACCCCGAAGAGCCTGATATTTCAGTCACTCCGGGATTTATTATCCTGTTTCGCCTCTATTTATCCTGATACTCCGCGATTTCTCCCTGAAATCGTACGATTCTGATACGACTTTCTGCTGTGTCTCAGGCAAACTGGCTGTTATAGAGCTCCGCGTACTTGCCGCCCAGCTCCATCAGTGTATTGTGGTCTCCCACTTCCTTGATGTCTCCATTCTCCATGTACAGGATCATATTGGCATCCCTGATGGTGGAGAGCCTGTGGGCGATCACAAAACTCGTGCGTCCCTTCTGCAGCGTCGCCATGGCCTCCTGAATAGTCTGCTCAGTATGAGCGTCTACGTTACTGGTGGCCTCGTCCAGGATCATGATTTCCGGATCCGCGATAATGGCCCGGGCGATGGTAAGCAGCTGCCGCTGACCCTGAGAGATATTCTCAGCGCCCTTAGACAGCATCATGTCGTATCCACCCGGCATGGTGCGGATGAAGTTGTCCGCGCAGACGGATTTCGCCGCCGCGATCATCTCTTCTTCAGACACCTCGCGGTCTGTGCCGTATTTCAGGTTGTCACGAATCGTGCCCTCGAACAGCCAGGTCTCCTGCAGCACCATTCCAAAATGCGTGCTCAGTTCATGCCGCGTCATTTCCGTCGTGTTGACTCCGTCTACCAGAATCTCGCCGCCGTTGATCTCGTAGAACCGCATCAGTAAGTTGATTAAAGTCGTTTTTCCTGCGCCGGTAGGTCCGACGATGGCACACTTCAGTCCAGGTTCTACCTTGAGGCTGACATCTTTCATCAGCAGGTTATCCGGCGTGTATCCAAACTGCACATGCCTGAATTCCACAGAACCGTCGCATACTTCCGGAACCTTTCCATCCTCAGGATCAGGAACCTCCTCCTCAGCATCAAGAAGATCGAAGATACGCCCTCCTGCCGCAAGCCCGGAGGACAGCTGACCGGCCATCTGAGAAACCGTGGTAAATGGCTGCTGGAAGTTATTGATATACTGCAGCGCGGACTGCACGTTACCGACAGTCATAGTTCCCTTCATGGCAAAGATACAGCCGACTATAGCAGCCGCGGCGTAACCGATATAACTGACCATCTGGGTCAGCGGCATAACGAATCCGGCATAGCGCTCTGCGCTTTTTGCTGTTTTCCTCAGATTCTCATTTATCTCATCATAATGATTTGTCGCCCTCTTCTGATAGTTGAACGAAGTGATGACGTTCTGTCCGTTATAGATCTCTTCTACAAAGCCGTTCACGTCGCCCAGCTGATTCTGCTGATCCGCGTAGTGTTTGCCGCTCTTCTTCTGAACCGGTCCGGTGAGGAGCAGGATCCCCGGTATCATCAACACTGCGATCAGTGCCAGCCAGGCATTGACGATAAGCAGCATGATAAGCACACCCACCAGCGATATAGCCTGAGAGATTACCGTGTAGAAGTTCTTGCCAAGCAGCGTATTGATGGCGTCCACATCGTTGGTGATGACAGACAGAGTCTCGCCGTTGGGACGGGTATCGTAGTAGTTCAGCGACATCCGGTGCATCTTCTCGTCAATTTCGGTTCGAAGATCCCGTACGACATACGAGGCGATCTTTGCGAACCCCTTATTGGCTATGGCGCAGAACACCAGGGACAACACATACAGGATGACCAGAACGACGGCGATAAAGATGATGGCCTCTATCTTTCCGACCTTGTGCCCCATAAATGTGAAGCACACGCTGCTCGCATTGGTCGATCCGTCAGAAGCTTTCTGGACTGTCCAAAGACCATCCGAGATCCCATTATACAGAATCGTGGTGATCTCACCGAGGATCTTTGGCGCGACGACCGTGCAGGCAGTCCCAATCAGGCAAGTGAGAAAGGCAAAGGAAAACAATCCCTTATATTTTCCAATATATGAAAGAAAACGTTTAGGCACTTTCGAGTTCATTCTTCACTACCTCCTCTCCAAGCTGAATTTCCGCGATCTCGCGGTAAAGGCTGCAGGTTCTCAGGAGTTCTTTGTGTGTACCCTCTCCCACGACTTCGCCATTCTCCAGCACCAGAATACGGGTCGCATCGATAATGGTATTCACCCTCTGGGCGATGACGATCATGGTGGCCTCTCCCATACTCTCCTTCAGGTTCTGCCGAAGCTTCTTATCTGTCTTCATATCCAGAGCGGAAAAACTGTCATCAAAGATATAGATCTCAGGCTTTTTCATGACAGCTCTTGCGATGGCAAGACGCTGGCGCTGGCCTCCTGAGAAGTTGGTTCCTCCCTGGGTTACAGTCGCATGGTATACGCCTTCTTTATCTTTCACAAAGTCCTCTGCGCAGGCGATCCTGAGTGCTTCCTGCCAATCCTCTTCGGTGCCGTGCTCATTGCCGAAATTCATGTTGTCGGCAATGTCACCGGAGAAGAGTACATTCTTCTGAGGTACATACCCAATCAGATTCCGGAGTTCCTCCTGCTTATAGTCCCTGACATTGACGCCGTCCACCAGAACCTCCCCGAACAGGGTGTCATACAGTCTTGGAATGAGCTTTACAATGCTGGACTTGCCGCAGCCGGTCCTGCCGATGATGGCCGTGGTCTCGCCGCTTTTTGATACAAAGCTGATGTCCTTGATCACCGGCTCCTCCGCTCCGGGATAGGCAAATGTCACATTACGGAATTCTACAGTATTCTGGCAGGTCTTCTCCGGTGTTTCCTTCTCAGGATCCTTGATGGACGCCTCTGTCTCCAGCACCTCGCCGATGCGCTTCATGCAGGCATAGGTATCCGGGAACATGCCGATAACGACGGCCACCAGAATAATCGCCACCAGAATCAGGCTGATATACTGGGTCGCCGACACCAGGGTGCCCACTTCCATTTCGCCCTTGACCACAAAGACTGAACCCACTACCATAGCTCCCACCGAAGTGAGGCCGAACAACATCTGGACGACAGGCATCACCGCGTTGGACATGGTGATGGATTTCCGGGAGATCTCGGCTGTCTCGTCGTTCGTCTCCCTGAAACGCCTGATCTCATGCTTCTGGCGATTGAAGCCCCGGATTACGCGCACGCCCTCCAGCGCCTCCAGGAAGAGCTGGTTGATCTCATCGATCTTGTTCCGCAGTCTTACCGAATAACGGCTGGCCGAGATGGTGAGCAGCGTTATTCCGATAATCAGGACCGGGATTGCGATAACAAGGACAATGGATACCTTGCCGGCAGTCATCAGGCAAAGTACAAGACCCACCGCCCCCATCATCGGTGCCATTATGCCCAGACGGAAAAACATAGACAGAAATGTCTGGATCTATGTCACATCTGTCGTATTCCTCGTAATCAGCGAGGATGTTCCGAACTTATCGATCTCTGCGGCAGAAAAGCTCTGTACCTTGTGGAAGATCTTCCCACGCAGGTCCGCACAGAACTGCGTCGTGATCGAAGCCGAAATGCTGGCAGAAATCATGCCGATCACGGCAGCCAGTACCGAAAACACCATCATGGCAATTCCAAGAGTAATGATAAGTTTCTCATTGCTCTTGCTGACGCCATCGTCAATCATGATACTGACCAGCATCGGGATCATCATTTGCAGGATCGATGCGATCAGTACGAAGATCACTACAGACACGACCTGCCTGGTCCGCATCTTGATCCTCGAGAAAATTGCAAGCATATATTAAACCTCCTTACAAATAAATTGCGCAACAACATTCATTATTAACGCCGCTTTAAAAAAAAATTAAAAAAGTGCGTCAACGCTGGCCACACGGCCGGCAGGCGATGCACTTAAATGAAATCGAATGATATTGTGATATACCAAGCAGACAGACTAACCCCGTCTGTCTGCTTATTTGTCTGTCTGTTTGCAAATTGCCGATGCATATATGTCAAAACCTGATCTATTCTTACTGATACGTTTTTCTTTCCCTGTACACAGATCAATTAAGCAATCTACACAAAACTGTCACAAAAATCGCCGACAAATTATTATATACTATAGTAATATGCAATGTAAAGAAAATCTTATAATTGGAACGGTGTCAAGTTCTTGTGGAGTTTTTTCCTGACAAACTCCAAAGCATTTTAAGACAGCAGCCTGCTCCCCAGCAGATATACTGCAAATTTCCGTATTTTTTCTCGTCCAAGTACCCCCGGAGGGGTATTCTCCGTTATTGTCTCTTTACGCAAGACCTGAATATATTCATCTCCCGTCTTCTGTATTGCGATTAAAAATGACTTAAGGATTCCATAATGATTTCAGCGGATCGTTTTGCTGTATCCGCTTCAAACTGATCGGAGATTTCCGCTGCCTCACCATCCGCATTATCAGAGATCACGCGCAGGACCGCAAAAGGCATCGCGGCGCAGGAAGCTGTCTGGGCAATGGCGGCGCTCTCCATATCAACAGCAACTGCATTGAATTGAGAACAGAGATAACTCCGCTTCTGTGCGTCTGCTACAAACACATCTCCGGTTGCAATGATTCCCTCTTTGACACTTGCTTCCTTCAGTATCTGTCCAGCTTCTTTGGTCAGCATATCAGAAAGATCTTTATCCGGCTGAAATACTGTCGGTTTATCATGATCAACTCCCGTACAGAGATAGCCCGGCGCATAACCGAATGCCGTTACGTCAAAATCATGCTGGACAAGACCACTGGCAATCACCGCATCTCCTACATGCAGGTCCGGGCTGGCAGCACCGGCAATTCCTGTATTCAGAATCGCATCTGGAGCAAAACGGTCGATCAGAAGCTGTGTCCCCCGTGCGGCATTCACTTTCCCGACCCCGCATTTCAGGATAATGACAGGCCTTCCACACAGCACGCCGCTATGAAAAGCATAGCCGCTGACCTCTGTCTCTTTTTTGTTTTCCAGGCGACTGACGAGGCGTTCAATCTCACTGTCCATTGCGCCGATGATGCCGATTCTACTTTTGGTATTCATAATTAAGTTTCTCCTTTGTCCAGTTCTGCAGGACAATAAGCATATCTTCCGCCGTGCATTTCGCACCGTCAAGATCGTGCTCCAAATAGTTCCCGCATTCCTTTCGGGCTGCCCCCGGAATTGCGCCCTCGAAGTTTGTGATGAAGCCGAACGCATCTTTCACGAGGATAATCGCGTCATCTTTGCTGACCGAATTCCGGAGCAGCATATAAAAACCCGTTCGGCATCCCATGGGGCCAATATAAATAACGCTGTCCTTCCATTCACTGTTTCTGACGTAGGTGGCAAAAAGATGCTCAAAGGTGTGCATTGCGGCATACGCCAGATAATCGCCTTCGTTTGGCTTCTTCATACGGACATCGTAGGTCACAACGTCTCCGTCCACACGAGAGATATACATTCCTTTTTCCAGTCTGTCGTGATCGACAGAAAAACTCGCGATTCGTTCCATGAATGATTTCCCCCCCATTGAAACCTCTTTCTATTGTTCTGCCGGGCCCCACTCGAAGGTCGCCCAGCGGTCATTGACATTAGGCAGCAGCAAGGCGAACAGCTTCGCGCGTATGCTGTATTTCTTCATTTCCTCATTAAAGCTGTGCTCTTCGACAAGGCGGATTCCATGCGTCAAATCGGCGATCTCCTGGGCGGTATCGCTTCCGGACAGGAATCTGGCGTTCGTGTTCTTCACGGTATCATGGTGCTTATCATTCTTCTGTGCGAATTTGCTGTTCTGCTCAGCAATCAAAGTTCCGCCTTCCGGGAAATAATCTCTTAATATATTCAGCAGAGTGCGTATCTCATCAAACGTGAGATACATGAACAGTCCTTCCGCGAAAAATACAGGCTTTACAGTTTTTTCTTCAAGCGCTTTCTTCACCGGCTCGCACCATGAAGGATCAAGCGCATTTCCCGCTATCATCGTCACTCTGTCCCGTTCAGGAAAAACCTTCCGTCTCACTTCGATCGCATCAGGCAGATCCAGATCGAACCAGCGGATCCTGCCGTTATCCAGACGGGAGAATCTGCTGTCAAATCCCGCCGCTATACTAACGATAACGGCATCCGGAGTCTTGCTGATGATGTTTGCCAGCTGTCTGTCGAGCATGATAGTGCGCGCCACCACCCCTTCGTGTGACAAAAACTTATCGTACTGCGCCGTATCGATTCCCAGGGTTTTGATGATTTCCACAGCTTTCTCATCCCTGATGCGCGGCCTTTTCCGCATTGTTTCATTCGCCTTGATTGCAAGGGGTATGAGTGCTGTCGTCTGAATATCGCCTAACTGTATATCCAATTCTATACGCCTCCTCTTTTAATTAATTAGTTATATCTAACTCATGTCCGAAAAAAAAACACCTTCTCCTCCACAGTACGGGAAAGGCATCAATATCCGAAAAATTCTCTCCGGGATCTGGAGAAGAACCGGTCCAGAGTATCTGCGTAACGCAATACTTCTTCACAGGTGAAATCATGCTCTATCGTTTGAAACACTGCGTTGACATTGGTTATCGTCAGAGGATGCAGCGCCCTTTATGATTTTCTCGTGGTAAAATTCCAAATTCTTACCATGAACCTCTCCCTTGATACAACGAAGCGAGCGGTGTTCTCCTACACTCTTAGAGTACACCGTTCGCTTCATCTTGTCAAGTACTATTTATTTGAAATCAGAGTCGGCCCTCTTAATTGTCAAGACATATGTTACACTTCGAGAAGTACTCTGCTACGACCTGATCCGGGCTTTTGAAGTCCAAGCAGGCCTTTGCTGTTTTGTTATACCTTTTCTCGTGCTTTTCCACCTGTCTGATCAGTTCTTTCTCGCTGGTGAATACTTTCCTGCCATATAGGATCTTTCCGTCTTCGCGGTGGCTTTTTTCTACCTTCCCGTTTTGCCACGGAGAGTATGGACTTGTCCTCCGCAGTGCCATGTCCAGTTGTCTTGCAGCCTTTTCGAAGGCACTCTCTTTCTCTGTCTTGTCATCATCGTTGACAAATTCCAGACCATTGTCTACCTGGATCGTTTGAATGGGAAACCCCATCCTCTTCTCCAGCTCCCACAGGTACTTCGCCGTTTCATATGTGCTCTTCTCTTTGACGATCGGCAGTGTCAAGTCTATCACTGCATTTCTATTCTAAACCTTAGTAATTTCAAGGATTCCTGCCTTTTGTACAATAAAAAGAGCAATTTATCCTTCCAGGGTACCTACCCCCTGTTTCCTGATAAAATGTCCCTGCTGCGGTCACACGCTCGTTCCGGTCAAAAACCGTTCCTGTTTCCGGGTCCACAAGTGCGTCAACTCTAAGTGCTCTTATTACAGAAACAACCTTGAGAAAATGGATAAGAAGCACCTTAAAGAGAAGTACCGGTACAAACTCCACTACATCTACCGCGAGTTCGACATCGATTTCTTCAAAATGGATCTGCGATCCCTTCCGAAGAATACGTCCTGACTGAACTTCTCTAAATACAGCGCAAACATCATGTCGCTTTGTCTGACCCTGCACGTGAATCTGCAGCTCTCACTCCGAAAAACTGCTCAGGCCATGCGCATGGCCTTCCTGCAGTCACAATTATAGTTAGTTAAACAGTGCTAACCTTTGCGCCATTTTTAGGGACCCGCAGATTGTGCGTTTCCCTGTTTTACTTCAGAAATCTTTGCTTCAGATGCGATCCGCCGTAACGATGCATCCGTAAATCTGTATTCCAGGAACTCCTTTCTGGCAGCCTCAACGATTCTGATATGGCTTTGTGTTTTGTCTCTCGGCATAAGCGTATCTCATTGCATTAAAAATGAACACCGTTCTCCAACATTTTATTTCACTTTCACCGCAGTCCCGTACGCCATAACTTCTGCCGCGTTTTGCATTATTGCAGATGTTGCAAAACGAACGCCTACGATCGCATTCGCTCCGAGTTTTTCTGCCTCTTCGATCATGCGGCTGGTTGCCTGATCTCTTGCTTTCCCCATCATTTCGTTATAGCCCTTAAGTTCACCGCCAATCAGCGTCTTAAGCCCAGATCCGATATCCTTAACTAAATTCACAGTCTGAATCGTACTGCCCTTTACCAGACCCAAAACCTCAAGTTCTTTTCCTTCGATCCCGTTTGTCGTTACAATAAGCATGTTTATATCTCCCTTCAAAAATATTACTCCGATCAGTCCGTTCTTTCATACTTCCAGTATACCATACCGCGAAAAGCAACAGAAGTATACACCTTTGGCCAGCCCGTTCTGACTGCAAAATCCGTTAACCGGCCCGCCGCTTCCGCAGATCAGTCAGTCCAGCAAAAATTCACTGGCTGCAGAAATAATCTCTTCCAGGTTACCCTGTTTTTTATAGCGGTGATCGGCACCGCGCACAATATGAAGACGCAGCCCGTTTCTCTCCGCAAACGCGACGGAGTCCCGGGGATTCACGACATCGTCCATATCGCCCTGAATGATCAGCCCCGGCACCTCAGCCGGGAATGCATCCGGAGAAAGACAGTATTGACAAAGATCTTCATAAAAGGACTTTCCGAGCATCAGCGGACGCTCAAATCCATGGTTTAAAACTTCGCCGTTTTCTAATCTCCCGATATCCTCATCCGTAAGCAGCGAGCGATAGGTTTCCGGCATATTTAACGCAGGCGACCGAAGCGCCACTTTGGAAAATATGCCGGGATGCCGGGCGATATAATGAAGCCCGAGGTAACCGCCATAACTGGTGGCAAACAGATAAACCGGACGGACACCACTCTGAATGGTCTGAATTACTGATTGCAGATCGGACAAACAGTTTTCCATGGTCAGATTATCGCCTTCCACAGGACTGCTCCCATGGCCGGGCCAGTCAAACGTAATCACCCGGACGGATTTCCGGACAAGCGCTTCCGCGAGCGCTTCAATCACAGAACTGTATTTGTCGCCGGCAAAGCCGTGCAGGCACACCAAAACAGCCTGTTCCTGTTCGCACGTCCACTCCATACAGGAAATATCATATCCGTTTTTCCCCGGCAGCAAGTATTCTTGTTTCACAACATCCTCCTTCAATACTGATTGTAACGGCCAGCCGCCGCTCAGCCGGCGGTCTCACAGATCAGCACCCTGCCATCGATTTCAGCACCACAGTCATTCAAACATACACTCTTTATAGCAGGATCTTCATACGTATTGTAATAGTACGTTTTTGTCTTTGTCGAAAACCCGCCTGTATAAATCGTCTTCTCATACATTCCATCGGACATTTTCGCTGCTCCGTCTATCATAGCCACCCCTGCCAGAGTATGAAACAGCCTCGATACATTTTCTTCCTCGGATTCTTTT
>ONJN01000181.1 GCA_900318155.1 uncultured Eubacteriales bacterium | reverse complement strand
TGGCCAGTAATAGCCTCTGGTGAGTACGGTAATCGCGCAAAGAATGTCGATGACAATAAATGCTTTCAGCAGCCAGTCAAAACCATCTTCTTTATTTGATACATAGCAGACAACGAGGCATACGATTGAAAACGCGCTGTACGTTTTTACGGTGCTCATAAGCAAACTCATGTTTTTTGCAGCGAAAACGCCGACAACGATGGAATATACACACATAAAAACGTTGACCAGCACGCCTGTCGGAAAAACCTCAAGCTGATTCTGATGTGATACCAGTAAGTCATAGAACATACATGCCGCAGCCAGGATCGTACTGCCGTAAAGAATAATGGCTTTCTCACCAAATATATACTTGAACCAAAGGATATATGCCAAAAAAACATATATCAAATACTTGGCAATTTTGTTTGGTGTAATTCCCTGCATATACGCTCACTTTCCGGAGATTTTTTCTTCAATAAACCTCATTATATTTGTCGCTCTGGCTTCGATCGTTAATTGTTTTGCCGTTTCTGAAGCCCCGATGGATAACCTTTCTCTGAGTCCGGCGTCATGCTGTATTCTGATGATTGCGTTTCTGATCTCATCAATATTCATCGGGTCAACCAGAATGGAATTCCCATCGTTCAGTATATCGTGGTTAAACGGAAGATCAGAGGAAATAACTGGCAGTCCGCATGCCATGGCTTCAATGACCGCATTGCAGCATCCTTCCGCCAGCGTAGGCAGAACAAACACATCTGCTGCATTCAGCAAAACCGGAATGCTGTTATGCTCCATAGCGTCACAAAACACGACTTTGTCGCCTTCCGGTTTTTCCTCCCCTTTTCCGGCAAAAGCCGCATATGCGCCGTCTATCTGATTGACCGCCTCCAGTAAGCGGTGTGTTCCTTTTCGTTCTATGAATCCGCCCACAAAACCCGCTACAAACAGGTCGTTCTGGATTTTTAGCTTTTGTCTGCATTCGGTTTTGTTCATTTTATGGAACAATTCCGAATCAATTCCATTGGGAGCCAGTAATGTCGGATAGTTTTCAAAAACTTTCCTCTGTTTCAATTCATTTCTGTTGTCTGTGGATACTGTGATAATGCCCCTGAGGCTTTTCAGTTCTTCTGCCTTTATCTCTCCGTAACTGAACTCCACTTCAGTTTCGTAGCTGCATTCACCGTAAGCAACAAAAGACGGGATTCCTAAAGCCTGTCCGATTCTGACCGCGGCCAAACCTCCGCCCAAAAAGAAGTGACCGTAAACGCAATCAAAAGGCCCTTCGATTTGACGCGCTTGTTTCAAAGCCGCTTTCTGCATGCTGTGTTCAGACCATCTGCCTGAATTAAAGCACAGGAATCTTTTTGAAGAATAGGAAATAAACCTGGGATGATAAACAAGGATCTGCTTTCCGCTCTTGGACTTGTTAATCTCATATAAGGGTATCTGCGATATAGTTTTACGATAATGTGTTATGGAAACAGGAGATATGACAACACATTCCACACCTTTTTCAGCAATGGCGAAAACAAGGTTCTGGAAAAACACATTTCGAAACTTGTCAACCGGATTGGGATATTCTCCAATAAATAATATTCGCTTCAAAGCCATATTGTTTTTTCTCTACTTTTCTTATTCTGTCTGTGAATGCACAACGTTCAGATACATTTAATCCGCCAGAACCGCACTGATCATGATCTTATAGACATCTTTCCAATGCCTGTTATATCGTTTCTGGTGCCTTACTGCATCCTGCAGACATAGTAATCTCCACCATTTCCTTGAAATGGCCCTGTACAATTTCCCCTGGTCATGAAAAAACCGGTTGGTATATCCTTCGTCCCATGTCGATTCCCGTTCTTCCGTAAGCTTTGCTATTGAAATCGGAAGCGCATAGATTTTTAACCCTTTCTTCAGACAATCCGACAGAAAGATACAGTCTTCCCCGCATTGGTATTCACAACCGCCGCCAAAGCATTGATTAAAATAGATACCGTTTTCTTTTATACTTCTATATCGGCAGGCAACCCGTACCATTCCATATCGCAGGAAATTAAACCAATTGACTCTCATGGGTTTCTGTATAACATAATAATTCTGTTTCTCATGATTGTTTTCTTGTATATTGAATATAATCACGTCGGCTTGCGGATAATCCGAAAACGCCTTTTCAACTGTTTGCGGATATCCGTCCAGATATACCATATCATCATCAGCAAACAGACAGATATCACAGTCCGCCCGCATTAATATATTATTACGGTTTAAACCAACGCCTTTTTCATTGAAGTTTAAATAACAAATGTTGTGACCGTTCCAGGTAAAGTGTTCCACTTTATTGCAGTCGCCTTGGTTTCCGACCATCGCGTCTGTTTGAATGTTCATCTTTTCCAGCAGTGAATGATCGTTTTGATTCATCGCGGCAACTAAAACTTGTATTTTCATGTTTCCCTCTTTTCAGGTCATTCAGCAATCAGCTTCCAGATCCGGTTATCAGCTGCCTTAACATTGACAGGTGTAAAGTAAACAACGCCGTTCTTCTCATTGCTGAAATGGACTGTGGCATACTGAAATAACCGTAACGGTTTTCCGTCATGTTCATAATGCGCCACTTCATTCAATTTACCGTCTTTCAGCACGAATACCGTTGTCTTATTGCCTTGAATACCTGCCCCGGGTTTTCTGGACAGCCAGTAATCAAACCTGTTCCTGGCATGCGCTTCCGGTTCTACAGTCGTGGAAAAGATCAGTCCGCCATCAAATAAAGTCCCATATATAGCTGTGCCTGGTATTTTACATAATTCTGAAATACAATTTCCCGAATAATAGTATAAGCCGTTAGTTTCAGAAGGGGCATCTGTAACATACCACCCGCAATCCTCGTCTGCGGGTAATAACTGGCAGCATCTGTATTGCTGACTGCCGATAAGCACAGGCAGAACCGTGGAGAAAGCATTGTTCGCCTTCCAAATGCCGCTTTCATTGTCTTCATCGCCTGTCAGAATATAGAAAGACCCCTTGTTTGGTATGATACTGTGTATATGACATACAATGCCGGCCGGAAATGTATATACTGTATGCCAGCTTTCGCCTGTCCGTTCATATATCCTTACTTCTTCTCTTCTCTCATTCGTTCCGTAGTCACCAATCAGCACCCGATTGTCCAGCTGTGTGACAGAAAACGGGCGTCCTCTGAACCCGGTGAAATCTTCCTCAACGGCTCCGGTTGTCAGGTTGGCCTTATACACGGAACTTTGGTACAGAAACAGGATATCATCATCAGACAGTTCAATGGCCCATCTGACATCATTATGCAGTATTCTTTCACATAGTCTGGACTGACACGCGGCCCTTTTCCATAACGGTGCCGGCAAAGCTACTGTTTTCAGCTTTTTTTCATTCTTATAAACGACCAGTTGCCCTTTTCTATA
>ONJN01000030.1 GCA_900318155.1 uncultured Eubacteriales bacterium | reverse complement strand
GTTCATTGAAGAAGCTAAGGTATTTTTCGATGAAGTGTCGAAGAAGTTTAAAGACCATAACAACGTTATTTATGAGATCTGCAATGAGCCAAACAAGTGTACATGGGATGATGTAAAGGAATATGCCAATGTAATCATTCCGATAATCAGAGAAAATGACCCTGATTCCGTCATCATCGTCGGTACTCCTAACTGGTCATCAGATGTTGATTCACCGGCTTCGGATCCTCTGAATTATGAAAATCTGTTATATGCGCTGCACTTCTATTCAGCCAGTCATAAGCAGGATTCCCGCGACAGAGTGAAGAAAGCTGTTGAAAAGGGTGTTCCGCTGTTTGTGTCGGAATTCGGTGTTACCGCTTCAAGCGGGGGATTCCCGGTTGACACCCGGCAGGGTGATCTCTGGATCGATCTTCTGGAAGAAAGCGGCATCAGTTATGTAATGTGGAACTTCTCCCGTACAACTGAACCGTGTGCCTGTCTGAACAGAGATTCGCTGAAAACCAAGGATTTTACCATTGATGATTTCAAGGAATCGGGTGTATGGCTGATCAATACCATAAAGGAAAGATCAGGGAAAGCAGATAACTGATAACTGTTAATGGAAGAATCTGCTGATGCAGGTTCTTTTTTATGAGTATACTGTATTATTCACATAATACAGTTGACGTCATAGTGTATTACTCCTATAATACAGTTGAGAGGAATAGTAAAAAGAATAAATGATTTCATTTGAAGGTTTCCGCCCCGTAGATGGAGTTCCAATCTATCTGCAGATAATGAATTACATCAAAAGGGGATGTGTGGCAGGTACAATTGTCAAAGGTGATGTTCTTCCGTCAAGAAGATATCTTTCGGCGTTGCTTGGCATAAATCCCATGACGGTGCAGAAAGCTTTTAAAATGCTGGAAGATGAGGGATTGATCACAACCATGCAGGGGTCAGGGTCAGTAATAATCGCTGATGACGAAAGTATTAACAGAATCAAACTGGAATTGCTGGAAGGGGAAATAAGGAAAATGACGGAATATTTTAAACAGATGAATATTTCTCAGCAGAAGGCAATCGAGCTGCTGGAAGAGTATTGGGAGGACGCAGACAATGAATAAAGTGCTTTCGGTACTGAAACTGTATTTTACTGAGACATATAAAAGGCTGCTGCTGGTGCTGTTGTTTATGACCGTGGCTGATCTTGGTCTTTATTTTCTCAGAATAGCAGAAGTGAGCAGTTTTTCCGAACTTATCAATCAGTGCCATGTGAGCCTGATTTTTGCCTTGGGATGTATTCTCATGGTATTGGGAAACATGCTCCAGAAAAATAAAGTTTCCAGATATGCCTATACATATCAGAGGCTAAGAATATCGGAAAGATCTGCCTTTTTGCTACAGTGTCTGGCCTATACGGTAAATCTGATTGCGGTATACCTGTGCCAGCTTATGCTGATTTATGTTTTGTACCGTCTTTATATGCCGTTGGGATATGAATCTGCAGTAAACGTATTCGCTGAATTCATGTCAAACAGTACGTTACTGGTGTTGGCCCCAATGTTTACAAACAAACAGTGGCTGATAACTCCCGTCATGTTAATTTTGGGAGGTATCTGTTCAGCCAGTCGGGCTGTCAGACAAAGGTATGATAAAAGGGATTTTGGCACGACGGCTCTGGTTCCGTTTATCGTAAATCTTAACAAAATACGGAACTACGAATATATATTGGTTGTTTTATTCGCCGTTTTAGTCGTTTTAGCAAGTTTTGTATTAGCTCTGCAGCTGACTCATGACGGGAAACGGAGGTAATTGCCATGATGAAGAAAATCACACCTATGTTAAGCAAAAAAATGATATGGGAAGAAATAGGACTGATGCTGCTGATGATGTTCATTCTTGTGACAATAAGCAACTCTAACTTTTCAACTATGTTAAGTGCAGAAATCATCGATGTTACTGTAGAGAGACATTACAGTGGAGTTATTAATAAAATACCTGATATAAATGTGCTGCTGAAAGGTATCTTTTGGACAGTTCCGGTGTTTCTGACTGTCTGCATAGGTCTTGTTTATGCTCATTACAGGTCGTTCTATCAGGATTCAATGTCAATATATACGATCAGAAGAACGGGCAGGCCATGGGAATTACATGTACGCTGTTTTGCCATACCGGTTCTTCTCTTTGTACTAATGTTTATCATTTCAATGCTGGAATTAGCGGGATTTGTTGCCACGTACCTTAATCAGACGCCACCGACATATCTGCCTGAATATCACGGCATAGACTTCTGGAGGTTATTTATATGATTGAAATCAGAAACGTCAGTAAATCTTATGGTAATGTTAAAGCCCTTGATGATGTCAGTGTGACAATAAATCGAGGAGAAATCATTGGTCTGTTTGGAGAAAACGGGGCAGGGAAAACAACCTTTATCAAGTCAGTATTCGGGTTTATTCCTTTTAAGGGCGAAATCCTGCTTGATGGGGAAAAGATAAACAGAAAGAATATCGGAAAACTGTCTTTTGCTACCAGCGAGCATTCATTCTTCCCGGAAATAAATGCTGCGGAACACAGAGAGTTTTATAAAGAGCACTTTGACACTTTCATGGATAGAAGGTTTGATGGATTGATGGAGTTTTTCAATCTACCTATGGACAAACCGATAAAGAAACTTTCCAATGGACAGCAGAATCAGTTTGAAGTCATTCTGGCATTAAGCCAGGGAGCTGATTACATTTTTATGGATGAACCTTTCTCTGGAAGTGACATGCTGAATCGAGAAGACTTTTATAAGGTGTTAATGGGAATAATAGGAGAGAATGAAACGATATTTCTGTCTACTCATCTTATAGAAGAAGTTGCCGGATTCATCAGCCGTGCCATTCTGATCAGGGAAGGAAGAATCATTGGTGATGTTCATATTGAAGAACTGGAAGAAAGAGGTGTTTCTCTGACAGATTACATTAAGGAAAACTACAATTATGAAGAAGACCGTGTAAGTAAGGCGTTAAATCGCATAACGGGAAGGAATGATGCTGATGAATAAAGCATTACTTGTACTGCTTTCAGTTTTGTTGATCAGTTCCTTTGGGACATATAAAGCGCTGAGCGAAATCTCCTCCCATAGAAATGATGTTGAGTTTTCTCAAAGGAACATATATGGAGATTCTTCGGTACTTAATGGTCTTGAATTGCATTTTGATATACTGGGATATCATAAAAACCTTGTTTGGGAAAATGATATAAGGTTTACACAAAATGGTTTTGTCAGTAAGTCAGAGGTACAGCCTGCAAATAAAACAGAGCATAGACATTACAGGGATAAGGTAACTCTGAACCTTATGAATAACATAAGCCGGGATGATGCGGAACTAGCATCAGTTATGAAAGAAATCACTCATGACTGTGTTAATGGTCAGGAATATGAAAAAACAATCTATATTAAAGATTATTATGAGTATTATCCTTTATGGTGTTTTTTCTCAGTTAATGATGAAGAGCTGATCAGAAAGTATGGACAGAGTGTTTTCTATGATAACAATGACAATAATACCGGTCTTTATTCCATAGAATCATATAACGGAAGGAAACTTACAGAGTTCCTGAAAATCGGAATACCTGAAAACGAAACCATCAGCATTGATGTCATCAATCATGGAATATCATTCGGGAGCAGTATCGGATATCCTGTTGAAACGATGAGCACCTGCAGTGACAATATGATATATTTCTATGTAAATAATCGATGCACAGATGGAAGCACGGTTGAATTTGGCCGGGGATATGGTATTTTCAGGATCCCTTATGGCAATGTGGAGCAAAATAACTACAAAGGTGTATATAAATACAGCGGTATTGACATTGATACAGATAACATAGATCTGTTTTATTCAATGGATGAAAATGAAATGGTAAAAGCCTTAAGTTATGACGAAGCAGGGAGAAAGTTGGTTCTTGTTACTGAAAAAGAAGACGAAACGTGGCTGAAAGTTATCTCTGATGAAGGGGATCTATTACAGCAGCTGTCTGTCGGTGAAGCCGGTGACAAAACTGACATATATATGCAAGATGATTATCTGGTTATAAATGAAAAAGGCAGTTATTTAAAACTGTATCAGCTATGTAACGGCAATTATGAATTAAAAATAAATACTTACAGTACAGTAATGGATAATGCCTGTGATGAATCGGGAACGCATAATAATTTTGACTTAAGTATAATGAGATCAAAGTATTATTATGATGGAAAATATCTGACCGTAGTAAAGACACATAATTACCGGAGCTTCATTCTGCTGGGAGTGTACGATAATGAAAAACTCCTGTATGCAGGTTGGCATGACTGCAATCTGCGGGGTGGGATCAACTGGCCGGATGATACCAGAATCAACTGGAAATAGGAAAGAAGCGTCTGTTGCAATACAGGCGTTTTTCTTATGGGCTGTTCCGCGGTTGTATGTTTTGCAGCAGTTTCAATCTTTCCGGTCAATTCTGTGTGGTGATAATGACAACGATGCTAAAATATAACCAATTATTATTTATTTTCTGAGGAGGATAATATGCAGGAACCTTTGATTTTCAAGGAAGCAGTATCAGAAAAAAGACTGCTTAATGTCGTAAAGGAAGTATC
>ONJN01000179.1 GCA_900318155.1 uncultured Eubacteriales bacterium | reverse complement strand
CATCCGCTTTCGATGCCAGCCCGAAATGGCTTGAGATCCCGGTTTTTAAAAGACTGCAGGCTTCGTGCGTCGTGAACGATCAGCGTATGCGTGTCGCCGTTCCCGCCGTATCCCGGAAAATGTTTAAGCATGGCGGCGACATTGTTCTCTTTCATGACGCCGACGGTGCTGCGAATATATTCCGCCGCCGAGTCTGCGTTGGTAGAAAAAGCGCGCGGATACATGAAATCGGAGCTTCTATATGGAACGTCGGCCACCGGCGAAAAGTTCGTATTGATGCCCAGTGACTTCAGCAAACTGCACTTTTCCTCAGTATCTGAACGAATCGCGGCCATGCCGCCTGACTTGTAAAGCGACTGCGGGGATTTGAACGATGTGTTTCGGTAAGCCGGATAGAGCGACACCCGGTTTACCGTTCCGCCCTCTTCATCGACGCCGAGCAACAGTTTGACTCTGGAACCATTCTGGAGTTCAGCCAGCCGGTGCTTCACAGAGCTGCGGTCCCTGCCGGCAAAAAAATCAGCAAACAGCAGGTATCCTCCGTAATGATATTTTTTCAATGCTTTAACGCCACTTCCGCGTCCGTATTGGGCAAAAATCATCTGACCCGCCTTTTCCGGCATGGACATTGCCTTCAGGATCTGACCTGCTCGCTGCCGGAGCGTCAGCGTCCGCAGATGATACGGCGGTGAGTATTCGGAATACCGCGTTACGGCCCCGTTCTCTTCCGTTTTATATGTCCGTAGCCGAAGGTATAAATCGCTCCCCGGTTTAAGATTTTTCAAAATATATTTTGTTGTGCCGCTGTTGACGCGGCTTGTACCGCAGTCGGTAAAACCGGCGCTGCGGCTGTATCTCAGTTCATAGCCGCTGACTTGTTCTGCTTTTTTCCAGGCGACGAAAATCTGATTCAGGTTTGATTTATGTTTTTCAAGGATTGTTTTGTCCGGGCGCGAAAAAACCGGAGCCTTTACCGGAGCTTCGAGCGTAAAGTGAAGAATCACTGCTGCAAGGACAACGATGGCCGCTGTCTCAAGGACCGCCGCAAGAATCAGTTTTTTCATTAACCTCACCTCGTATTTATTGCAGTAGTAACAGACTTTTTCGGTATAATTTATAATAGCATTATCCAGACGGCAATATTGACCTTTACGCATAAAAAAATTAAAATATTTAAAAACATTTGCAATCAGACAAAGGGCGAACGTGCTGTTTCAGGTATCGGCAAGAACCCGATCAATCTGTACAGAAATATTCAGAGATATTCAAAGAAAGCAAAGCATAAAAAACTCCTCAGTGAGTTCAGATTAAAGGAGCAGAAAATGAGCAAACTGATAATGGAAAAAAGCGATGTTATCGCTGTCGAGATCGATTTTCAGAAAATTGTCTGCCAGCCGGTTTGGCAACGAGAAAAGACAGAAAACAATATTGTTAAACTGATCACGGGGCTGCGGATCCTCGATATCCCGATCCTGGTGTCAGAGCAGTACCCAAAGGGACTTGGTGAAACGACGGATCTGATCGCGTCCGCTCTCGGTAAATACACACCGATTGAAAAAACGACCTTCAGCTGTCTGAATACAGAGGCATTTGCAGCCGCCCTTGAAGCCACCGGCCGGAAAACCGTCGTTATCGCAGGCATCGAAGCCCATGTCTGCGTCATGCACACGGTACTCCATCTGCTTGAATCAGGCTATCAGGTTCACGTCGCAGCGGACTGCATTACAAGCCGTCAGGAAATCGACAAAGAAATTGCACTTCGAAGAATGGAAAATGCGGGCGCAGTGATCACCACCTGGGAAACAGTTCTGTTCGAACTGATGGGCAGCTCAAAAGCACCAGAATTCCGGGAAATCCAGAAAAAGCTATTTATGTGATAAGGAAGAGACAGACAAATGAAAGAAAAACCATTGTTTTCAGATGAAAAAAGAAAAAGGAAGAGAATCATCAAAGTCGTAGTTCTAACGATTCTTATCGCGGCAGCTGCCGCCGCTTTCTTGTATTACCAACACATATTGCGCGGCCCGACCGATAAAGACGGTGTTGTGCAGAAAACCGTCAGGAAAGCCGCGCCTCCGAAAAAGAAGAAGCTGCTGAAGAATCAGAAAACAATTCATAAAATCCGTAATTTGCCTGACTCCTACAAGAAAGGCGTATGGCACGGGGGTAA
The DNA here is from genome assembly GCA_900318155.1 of uncultured Eubacteriales bacterium. GTDB lineage: Bacteria > Bacillota > Clostridia > Peptostreptococcales > Anaerovoracaceae > Aminicella. Next base: position 2,019 of record ONJN01000179.1, on the reverse strand, counting down.
GCTGCGGGAGATTTCCTATAATACAACGATGATCGACGGCACCGGACGGAGAGTCCTCAAGCACGCTATGGTCTACCTGCCCCCGGGATACAGTGAAAACAGGAAATACAACGTCTTTTATCTGCTGCACGGCTACGGTGCCACCTCCCACACCTTCCTCGGGGTCCCGGCAAGCCCGCATCCGTTCAAAAACATTCTGGACAACATGATTAAAAAAGGAGATATCGAGCCTTTGATCGTGGTCACACCGACATATACAGAGGAATACACAGACTATTACATGAAGCTGAATGCCCTTGTCAACGAAGTCACGACCGAACTGATGCCAGCCGTGGAAACAAAATACAGCACCTACGCCAAAAAAGCAAACACCGAAGGCTTCAAAGCGTCCCGCGGCCACCGCGCCATTGGCGGATTCTCAATGGGCGGATGCACGACCTGGCGCGCGCTCATGAAGCGCACCGACTGTTTCAAGTATTATTTGCCAATTAGCATGCCGCTGTATTTTGACTGGGACGGTTACGTACAGTCACAAAACATCGCTTCGTCCAAAACGATCTGCGACGGCGTTGCATCCTCCGGCTACGGAAAGCGCGACTATTTCATTTTCGCGGCTTCCGGCACAAAGGACTTCATGTGCAAGGCCACAGAAATGCAGGCCCGCGGCCTGGCTTATTATAAAGACCGATTCACATGGACCGATGTCGGATTCGACAAAGGAAATCTGATGTTCCACGCCTGGAAAGGCCACAAACACCGCTTCTCAGAGAGCTACCCGTACCTGTACAACGGTCTGATCCGTTTTTTTCATAATTGATTATTCTCTAACACGGTGCGAAACTCCTTGCGTTCATGCACATCAAGGACACAGGGCACCCCTTTAACCGACACCTGTACAACTGTCAAACGATCGTACAAAGTCAGACGATCATACGATGGTCAGGCAACAATGATTCAAATCCGGCCGGATTTCCGGCATTCATAAAAAAACCGGCGCCGCGCGTTTCCTTCCGCGTGCGGCGCCGATATATCCTCCATCATAAATACTATTTTTTGTAGATACCGTAACCCAGTATCTGATCACTTTTCAGCGAATAATTCGCTCTTATGCACTTATCCTTCCGGTTTCCTTCAATCGTGTAAACTCTGCCGTCATAACACCCGGCAACAATCCCGACATGATCGCCGATCCCATCGTTGTCTTTCTGGAAAAAAATGATGTCGCCGGCCTGCGGTATATATTTCGCATTTTTCCAGCGTTTTTTGGTCTTAAACCAGTTGACACCATTCGGCACATAATAGAACTCCTGAAGTTGTTTCGACTTGATATATCCGTTTTTATCGGCACACCAGCTGATAAAGCAGCCGCACCATGCCACAGGATAACTGAAACCGCACCATTTCCAGTATTTTTTGCCGCCCTTGTTTCCGACTTCCGCGTTTGCGGTCCTGACCATCGGGACATTGCTGTTATACAACCTGGCAACTGCCTGCGTATGGATCGCCTGTTTCGCTGTCGTTTCCGCCGTAGAACGGACAAAGTCCAGCGATCTTTTGTTCAGCTCCGAAGATGCATTTGTTCTCACACTTGAAGAAAAAACATGATGGATGCCAAACCCGAGTAAAATGCACAAAGCCACCAGTATCGCGATCGCCGTAATCAGGCGCGGCCAGATAATCCTATATTTTTTGTGACCAACCTTCACGACGGAAACTCCTTTTCTTACCGAATTACTCATAATAACACTTTATCCTCTTTTCTTGAAATACTTTCTTCCAACAAAGCTTTTTAAATAGTCCGCGTTTTCCTGCTTTGCCGGGACGATAAACCATACGCTTTCCACCGGCCCTGCACTTTCTATAACAGACGCCGGATATCCCCCGCCTCTACGTTTTACGAAGGCGGCGGGTTCTGTCTTCGAACGTCGGTGACGGGTATCAATCCCCCACCGACGCTCTCAGGAGCTGAAGCTCCCGGCGTCTGTTGACGGCGTCGCTCGCGCCAATCAAGCGAGCTTG
>ONJN01000237.1 GCA_900318155.1 uncultured Eubacteriales bacterium | reverse complement strand
TTCCATTGACAAAGTTGAGAAAGTAGCCGACTATTTTGGCGTCAGCATCGACTATCTGCTTGGCAGAGACGATGCTGCGACGAAGCCTGCAAAAATACGGAATGAAGATTTAAAATATGCTATCTTCAATGTAGAAGAATCTGAAGTTACAGACGAAATGCTCGCTGAAGTTATGAATTACGCGCAATGGATAAAAAGTAAGGAGGCGTTTGAAAAGCATGGACACGATGGTTGAACTCAACCAGTTTGCGGATGATCATCAAATCGGCGTTTACTATCATCACATTCCGGCATGCAAGTGCATATCTTTCCCCGATAATGTGATACTGGACACCGAGTATATCTATCATCCGCAGGAAGAAGAGGTAGCCTGTGCATTTGCAATCGGAACCAGCTATTATGAAGCTTTCTACGATAAGGATGCGCCAGAGGTTACGAAAAGACAGGCCCAACACAAAACGAAGAAATTCGCATATGAAATGGTCGTCCCCAGAGAGGCCGTGGAAGATGCCGTGGCGCATGGGTGCCGGGAGAGCTGGGAGATTGCAGAGTATCTCGGCAAAGATCCGAAAATTGTGGATGAAGCTGTTTTCTATTATCGCAATGGATACATGAAATCCAGTGCATGAAATATACAAAGCAAAGGGACCGCAGAGATTGATCCTCTCCGCGATCCCTTTGCTTTGTCAAGGCTGCTGTTATATTTCCTTCCCGTCCGGGAACTTGTAGTATATCTTGAATTCAGCGCCGAAAATCTCCCCGATCTTCTGGTATTCGTCCAGGGTGAGCTTTCCGGTTGTGAGTCTCTTCTGGAGCAGCTGCGGCGTCCAGCCAAGACGCCTGGCAAGCTCGGCTTTATTCATGCCGGCATATGTTGCGGCTGTAGTGATTAACTGCTGTACCGTCATTCTGAAAACCTCCTGTCTGTCGCCTTTGTGGTTTTTATTTTACCATCTTTCCGGTACAAAATCAACCGAAAATTTTATACATTAAATTTTTTGCTGTAGATATAAACTAAATAGTTGACTTCATACTCTAAATATGGTATAATAGACACAGAAATTAAGAAAGGGGGCACCAAATATGGAGCTCAACAAGTATCAGATCAACCGCCTCAAAGCCTACGTCCTCGAGGACATCGCCGCCATGCTCACCCGCAACCTGGAAGCCGCACGGACCAGCCAGACAGAGGAAACACAGAAACTGCAGCAGATGCTTCCGGAGCACGAACCGGACAGCTGGTACATCGCAGACCAGAAGGAAACCGTGAAGAAAGACGAAATACGTGTGGCAACCTGGACCGCCCTGCTCGACACGCTGGACAAGATGCTTTGCAAGTAAAGAGAAAGCCCATGCGAGAGGGCCTAATCTCTCACATGGGCACATCAAAAGAGACCCAAACAGTTTATCGCACACTGAAAGGGCAGGCACATTATACCACACACCTGCCCTCCTGACAAGAAAGGACAGAAAATGAAAAAATCCAATCCCAATCAGTTTAACCTTTTCGATGGCGAATATACCCTCAAAGGCGTTGAGTGCAGGCTTGCCCTCCGTGCTAATCAATGCCTCTACAGCAATGAACCCGTTGACTCCACCCGGACAGCCGGAAACCTGCTGCGGGAGGAGCTGGCAGGCTTTGCCAATGAATATTTTGTCGTACTCAATCTTGACGCCCGCAAGCGGCCTATCAACTACTTTATGACCGGGCCCGGCGCCACAAGCAGTGTCAACGTGGATATTCAGTCCGTTTTCAAAACCGCTATTCTCTGCAACGCCTCGGCCGTCATTCTGATGCATAACCACCCGAACGGGGATGCTCTCCCGTCAGAAGAAGACAAGCTGGTGACCAAACGCATTCGGGAAGTCGGTGATATCCTCGGCTACCAGGTTCTGGACCATATCATTGTGAACTCTGAAGGCGAATACTTCAGCTTCTGTGATGCGGGGCTCATTTGAGCCCCTGCCGGGTAAGGAGATATGACATGAACAAACTCACGAAAAAACAGATTGAGAAAATCATCGCCCACACCCCTGCGGAGCTGAAGAAAACCCAACCCGGCAGCAGCGCTCTGCGTGAGACTCTCGGCTATTACAGACCTGCAGAAGCAAATTGGTGCTTTATAGCCGGATGGCTGCACACTGGCGAACTGGTTGTGATCCGCTTTGGGGAGGTAATGTGATGTACCACGTGATTGTGACCACTGCGGAAGAAACGATAACGGCGGCTATAACCTATAGCCGCCAGGAGGCGGACGAACTGAAAGCCCGCCTGCTGGAAACCGCTTTTGAAGATACCGATATTCAGATTGTGGCCTACTGAAAGGAGCAGCCGATGACCATTCACGATATACTCTTTGAGCAGATCTACAGGGCGGGCCTCTTCAGCAAGGAGCTGGATGCCTGCACCCAGAACACCTGCCTTGAAACCATAAACGGTTTCTACTGGTCCGGAATGGAAGCCTACAACACGGTGCTGTGCATTGCCTACGGCCTTCATGATGCCGGCCTGATTACCGAGCAGCAGAAAACCATGTACAGACGCGTGATAGACGACGCGAAAATGCACATGATCGGAAAACATGCCGAATTTCAGATCTGACCCGCCCGCCCCGCTGGGGCGGATTTTTTTGCCCTGGCGGATCGGCTGCCTGCCGAAAAGACACACTGCAGTTATGGGAGGAGATGCCGGAGCGAAGCGGCCGGCATGGCGACACGCGCCGCGGGGACCGGGCACAACCACGCAGGGCTCTGACCGCGGGCGCCTGCTGAGGCCCACGGCCTGCTGAGCAACAACCTTGTCAACAAAAAATGTCTGCACCTCAGATTAGCTGAAGTGCAGACGGCAAAGGAATTAGGTCAGTCGTAGTAGACTTCATCGAAGTATTCAACATAGTCTTCGTAATACTCTTCGTCGATGTAGTCATCCAGATAATCATCATACAGATCATCTACATCATCATCGAGGAGAATATCGTATTCATCAGGATCATCAACATCATCGAGGCCGAGATCGTAGATATCATAGAGATCATCAAAATCCAGATCGTCATCATAGTGATCAACCCAGGTTTCCATGAACTCATCGTAGTTCTCAATCTCTTTCGTATAGATATCCTTTGACTTGAGAAATTCTTCGAAGCGTTCCTGAAGATCATCTTTGTCTTTTACGGTCCAGTATCTTTGAAATTCTTCGTAAAGCCCCTTCAGATCAGAAATGTCTTTTTTGACGGAATCAGGTTTTAGTGGAGTGTCTACGTTGGCTGGAGTCCAAGAGCCACCAGTTT
>ONJN01000031.1 GCA_900318155.1 uncultured Eubacteriales bacterium | reverse complement strand
CCCCCCCGCAAGATTTGATTATTTTTTGCTGTAATTCAGGGCGGTTTATAGTAAAATAATATCATAGGGTTGTTTTGCAAGATTTTTTATATCAAATTGTCCCAGATTTGCATTTTGATATAAAAAATCTTACACATAATGAATAATCATTAGTGATGGTGCATAATAATGAAGGAATCGGCCGTTATTTTGGACTGTAGTCAAGCCAGAAGGCTGATTTCACCGCATAAATATTCGATTCAGCGGAAGGTTATAGATTGTTTTCGATTGTTTTATATTTTTTTGGTGATTTCCGGCCTTTTGATATAAAAAAACTGGTAAAAAAACGCGCGCCTGTGAATCCACGAGGGATTTAGCCCTGCACAGGCCTCTGCAAGGCTTTGTCGGAGATCGCGGGAGAATATGATTTGCAACAGTCTGATTTACAACAGGAGGATAAGTTATGTTAGGAAATGGTTTGAAGGACAAGGTACTTCTTCCTAACGGGCATAAAATTCCGTGTATAGGATACGGTACATATAAACTGCCTGACGATGAGACGGCGGAAAACTGTGTGAAGGCGGCCATTGAGATCGGCTACCGGCACATTGATGAGGCCGCGTACTATTTTAATGAAAAATCGGTCGGCAAAGGAATCCGGGATTCCGGCGTAAAAAGAGAAGAATTGTTTATCACGAGCAAGGTCTGGACCAATAACCGCGGATACGACAAAACGATGGCGTCCTTTGACCAGTCGATGAAGGACCTCGGGCTGGATTATCTGGATCTGTTTCTGATTCACTGGCCGGCAGACGCCCATGAGCACGATGACTGGGCTGAAATCAACCTGGATACGTGGAAGGCTTTGACCGAGCTTTATAAAGAGGGCAGGGTGAAGGCGATCGGCGTTTCCAATTTCTGGCCGGAACATCTGGAGGCTTTGATGGAGGCGGAGATCCGGCCGATGGTGAATCAGATCGAATTTCATCCGGGTTACCGGCAGCCGCGGGTCTTTGATTATTGCAGGGAAAACGGGATTCTTCTGGAGGCCTGGAGTCCGCTCGGCCGGGCAAAGGTTCTCGGGCATGAAACAATTGTGAAGCTGGCGGAGAAGTACGGGCGTTCACCGGCACAGATTTGTCTCCGCTGGGTCATGCAAAAAGACGTGATCCCTCTCGTAAAATCGCTGAACCGTCCGCGGATTGAAGAAAACGCGAGGGTATTTGACTTTGCGATTGAGGATGAGGATATGGAGCTGATTGACAATATGGAAGAAGCCGGATTTTCCGGTCATACGCCGACAAATGTCACGTTTTGACCGGGGAGCATGTCATACACCGGTCGGCGCCGCGCTTTGACGAACGTTGATTTCTGACTGAACGCACGACGTACGCCGGAGGACATCGTGTTTTGACAAACTGACTCGCCCGGGGCGGGTCCCGGTTTTTTCTCGTCATGGTTTTTAGAACATAACAGACTGCAGGAGGAATTATGAAGCTTCTTACTTATAAATCAGGTACCGGTAAAAAAGAAAACATCGGAATTCTGACGTCGGAGGGTACCAGCATCATACCGCTGACATCGATCGATCCGGGTATGGAAGGCATGGGCATGATCGATTTCATCAAAGATCATACGCCAGCCGAGATCGCTCTGCTGAGTAAAGCGGAAGAGCGCAAAGATCATTTTACGACGTTTGAGCTGGATCTGATTCAGGTCGTCGCGCCGATCAGTCGTCCGGTTCATGATATTCTCTGCGTCGGTGTTAATTACATGAGTCATCTGGACGAGGCTCACAGAGGGCTGCAGGACGATCATTTTACAGAGAAACCGGAAAAGACAATCTATTTCGGCAAACGTGCCAGTAAGATTATCGGAACCGGCGACCCGATCGAGGCCCGCACCGATCTGGACAGGGAACTCGATTATGAAGTCGAGCTGGCCGTGATCATCGGAAAAGAGGGCAAAGACATCCCGCGCGAAGAAGCAGAGGAGTATATCTTCGGGTATTCCGTGTTCAATGACATCACCGCTCGCACACTGCAGCGTGATCACGTGCAGTATCTGCGCGGCAAAAGTCTGGATACTTTCTCGATCATGGGTCCGGTCATCGTCACCAGGGACGAGCTGCCGTTCCCGCTCGAGCTCGATGTTTTGAGCTCTGTGAACGGGGAAATCCGCCAGCATTCCAACACAAAGCATATGATTAACGACGTTGCCGGAATTATCGCCGATCTTTCCGCCGGAATGACGCTGGAACCGGGCGACATCATCGCGACCGGCACCCCGGCGGGCGTAGCGATGGGCATGGATAATCCGGTTTACCTCAAGCCGGGCGACAAAGTGGCGTGCGCGATCCCAAAGATCGGCATGCTGATTAATGAAGTAATCTGAAGGTGATTTTCAGTTATGGCAGATGCAGCAGACAAAAACAAGCATAGTATAGAAGGCGCCGCAGGGCGCGCCAGCGCAGAGAGCGCCGTGAATGGCAGTGGAAGCGCCGCCGGGCGCGCCGGACGCAACGGGGCAGACGATGGGCCGTCGATCCGGGAACAAAACCGGGAGCGCGGGAAGATTATCATCAGGACCAGCATTCTCGGACTGGTGGTGAACGCTTCACTGGCCGCGGTCAAAGCCGTCATCGGCATCATGTCTTCGTCGATCGCGATTCTGCTCGACGCCGTCGACAACACCAGTGACGCTTTGTCGTCTCTGATTTCCATCATCGGCATGAGGCTGGCTCAGCGGGCTCCGGACAAAGAACATCCGCTCGGTCACGGCCGCAGCGAATACATCAGCACAGCCATCATCGCGCTTCTGATCCTGTTCGCGGGTATACGCTCGCTGATGGAATCAATAAAAAGAATCATTACGCCGCGAAAACCTGAGTACCAGATGATCATGCTGATCATTCTTTCCGTCGCTATTATCATCAAAATCATTATGTCGCTTTATATTATAAAACGCGGAAAAGAAGTTCGTTCCCATGTTTTGACCGCGACCGGCAAAGAGTCACTGCTGGATACGATGATCGCGATCAGTACACTTGCTGCGGCGATTATCTATATGCGTACCGGCATCAGCCTCGAAGCGTGGCTCGGTGTGCTGATTTCCGGGGTTATCATTCATACAGGTATTCAGATTCTCAGGACCGCCGGAAGCCAGATGCTCGGAGAACGGGTCGACAGCCGCGTTACGCAAGGCATTAGGAAGACCATACGTGAAGAGTTTGATGTGTTTGGAGTGTATGATATCATACTTCACAGCTACGGGCCGGACACGCTGGTCGGTTCTTTGCATGTTGAAGTCGCGGAGAGCATGAAGGCAAACGAGATCGCAGACATGTCGCGCAGCATCATGAAATGTGTTTACGCGGAATACGGCGTCATCGTCACAGCTGTCGGGATCTATACTGTGAATGTGAATGATGAAGAAGTCTCGCGGATCAAAGAAAATGTGGATGAGATCGTTCACGGACATCCTGGCGTGCTGCAGACGCACGGTTTTCACATCGACAAAGAAAACAACATCATCAGTTTTGACGTTGTGATTGGCTTTCTGATTGAAGACAGGGACGCGCTGTACCGGCATATTCATGAGGAGATTCATGAGCTTTATCCGGCGTATCATGTTCATATCACAATGGACATTGACGCGAGTGATTAAATAACCGATAAAGCTTGGCGTATATAGTCAAAGACAGAAAAGCCGGTATAGTCAGTATAATAGTCAGCACAGCCGGCGAAGGCGTGAAGAGGCAAAGGGGCGAAGGCGGCGGATAGTTTTTCGGCCCGGCTGCCGGATTACCACCTGGGCAGCGGGTTGTCACTGCCGCAGCGGGTTGCCTTTGCCGCGCCGGGTTGAACTTTTGGTTTGGCTGCGCCTGCCGGTTTGGCTGCGCCTGCCGGTTTGGCTGCGCCTGTGGTTTGGTTGTGCCTGTGGTTTGGTTGCGCCTGTGGTTT
>ONJN01000019.1 GCA_900318155.1 uncultured Eubacteriales bacterium | reverse complement strand
TGTAAAGCTCTTTTTCTTATACAGAACGTTGTTACGGTTTGGAAAATACTCATTTTTACGCATTATCGCTACTTTGACAAAAGAGGTCTTCAGTTTGACATTTTAATAATTGTAAGATAATATGTTTTATGTGAAGAAATATTGTGTTTTGAATATTTAGGAGAGGGACATTGGCTGACAGAAATTCGAGAACCGCTAAAAAGATTCAGAAGGCTGCAATGGAAGAGTTTCATAAACAGGGATTTGAGGGCGCGTCTCTTCGTCAGATCGTAAAAAAGGCCGGCGTGACGACCGGGGCTTTTTACGGGTACTATAAAAGTAAAGAAGAATTGTTTGATTCTTTTGTCGAAGAACCTGCCAGAGAATTGCAGGATTTGATTTCTTCTTCTTTTTATCAGTTTTTTAAAAATATAACGGCAGACGCCGGGGTAAGTTATTACGATGCCAGTATGATGCCGCAGCTGGTCGATTATATTCTGGAACGTAAACGGGAATGCGATCTTCTTTTCAGGAAATCTAAAGGAACTCGTTACGAGAGTTTTGTGAATGACATCATAAGAGATCATCAGGAAAGACTTGAAAAACATATCAATAAGCTTCACCAGAGAGGCATTGAGACAAATCCCGTCAGCCCGGTATTGAACAGACTGATCGTAAAGAAGATGTATGAAACTTTTTTTAATCTGATTGTCAGTGATTTGCCGCCGGATGAGACCAGAATCTGCGCAATGAATGTGATCAGATTTCATATAAACGGCTGGGAGGGACTGCTGATTTCCGATGACGGCCGGAAATTTTTAAGTCGACAGTAAATGTGATCGTGGATCGCTGTAAAGTATTAATATCGAGGACACACCGTTATGCAAAAAGAACAACCGGATGGTTTAAAGACTATAGAAAATATAAAAAGAATTGCTTATGATGAATTTATGGCGAAGGGATTCAGGAAAGCGTCTCTTCGACAGATTGTAAAGAAAGCAGGCGTGACGACAGGTGCTTTTTACGGGTATTATGACAGTAAAGAAGAACTGTTTGCCGATCTTATTGATGATCACGTTGAAAGAATCATGACGATCATGGATAACAACATATCAAAACACATAGTAAGAGCGGAATATGACAGTATTTTTTCTGTATCTGAAGAGGAAATGGAAGAGATCAAACAGGCATTGCGGGAGATCTATAAGCACAGAGGTGTAATGAAAATTATTGTTTCATCGGCGGAAGGCACCAAATACGGGAACTTCCTTGAACGTGTCGCCTCTCAGAGGGTCAGCTATTACTGTGGTTACGACGATGATGCGTTATACACGAAGAGTCATCATATGAACCGTCATCTTTTGTATCATATTATCCTGGAAATGTATTATGCATTCTGTGAATTGTCGATGTTTGATCTGACCGATAATGAGTTCGCTGAAAACGCGCTGGGTCTCTGGAATTTTTACGCGATAGGCTGCGCTTATCTTGCGGGCTTTAAATCGACGCTGGTTGAGGTGAAAGGATGAAAATCGTACAGATACAGATGCCGGTACCGGCAGTTAAAGAAGATGCTGTTGCTCTTGCAGAGAATATTATAGACCGCGATGTCCCGAAAGACGCGGACCTGGTGCTCCTGCCGGAAATGTTCTGTTGCCCGTACGAGACCGTGAATTTTCCGGTTTACGCAGAGCCGGAGGGCGGGGATGTATGGAAAGCCTGTTCGGAAATCGCAGAAAAGAACGGATTCTGGTTTTCTGCTGGTACGATGCCGGAACGGGGAGCCGACGGCCGGATATATAATACTGCGTATGTCTTTGACAGAACAGGGCGGCAGGCCGCAAAGCACAGAAAAATGCATCTTTTTGATATCGATATTAAAGACGGTCAACGTTTTCATGAATCGGAAACATTGACGGCGGGGGATCAGATTACTGTTTTCGGGACCGAGTTCGGAAAACTGGGGCTGTGTATTTGCTATGATTTTCGTTTTCCGGAGCTTACCCGGCTGATGGCGATTGAAGGCGCGCAGGCGATTCTGGTTCCGGCGGCATTTAATATGAGTACCGGTCCGATGCACTGGGAGCTGATGTTCCGGTCGCAGGCTATGTTCAATCAGGTTTTTGCCTTTGGTACGGCACCTGCGCGTGATCCTGAGGCTTCTTACCAGTCCTGGGCGCACAGTATTGCGGTCGATCCGTGGGGGAATGTTCTTTCTCAGATGGAAGAGACGCCTGGGGTGATTGTGATCGATATTGATCTTGATGATACCGGGGACGTCCGGGAACAGCTGCCTTTGACCAGACACCGTCGGACGGATGTTTATTCGCTTGTGAAAAAATAGAAAGCTGCGGAAACGATATTCTGTAAAAATGTATTTGTGAGTAATGATATAGGATACTGCATCGTGCGGTATCCTTTTTTAGAAGAAACGGTCCTGTTTTACAGGATTATTTTTTAATCTGAGAACCCCGCGTTTGACACGGGGTTCCTTTTCGCTTTAATCCGGAAGACTCGGCACGTAATCGGCTTCTTCTTCCGGTGACAGCACCGGGATTGATTTCCAGTTATGACCCGGGCCGAGTGTCCTGGCAAAGCGATCGTCCAGAATGATTTTTCCGTCCAGAAATTCAAAAAAAGTCAGAATCAGCTCGACAGCCAGGTCTTCGGCGAGTTCCATCAGCCTGTAGAGGCGGAGACTGCTGTCTGCGCAGGCCGGATTCGGTTTCGGCATCATTATGTGGCCGTGAACGGGTCCGTAGAAACCAGAGATTTTCAGTCCTGCCAGGAGCAGATTTCTTTTCAGAGCATTCGGAGCGTAAAAAATATGGTGGAACTGTACCATCTGTTTGAGGGCGGCTTTGATTTCCTTTGCCGGTATGCCCGGGAAGAACGCACTGATCACGGATGCGTTTTCATAAGATGGTATGATAATCCCGTCGATGATTTTTTCTTTGACTGGATCTTTTCCGTCTTTTTCAAGCAGATAACGCTCAAAATCCCCTTCGATCGCGTTGTGACGGAGCCCGCTGACGCTGATTTTTTTTTCTATGTAGCTGTGTGTCGCACTGTCCAGCGCGTAATGGCAGATAAAACCCAGGATGTAGGCAAGGTCTTTGTCTTTTTCTGTCTTTATGTTGTCTGCTCGGATTTTCTCGGCTGCCGGAATCAGGAATGATTTGAAGATCGTTCGGTGCATGCGGCTTCCGGTTGCCTGGATCGTGTTTTTATGAAGCGGTTTATAGAAGAAGAAAAAGTCAGGACCATGCTGTCCGATATCGTATAGTTCCCGGTTCTTTTCCAGGATCGCACGGGTCTTCTCCGGCAGTTTACTGAGTACTTTTTCTCCAAAACGATAGTGTGCGTAGGTTGAAGGCATATAGCAGTCCTCCTGTTTGATATTTGATTATTCGGGGCGAAGCCATATGATTCCGTCCCGATCCCGTTTCAGATTTGTTATTAATAATACTACAGAAAAAGTATATAACAGTAATGTTTTACGTCAAAAAATGCCTTCTGTCAATTGTTAAATGTGATGGATACAGGAAAGTGACGATATGACAAGACACATGACAATTTACAGGTTGATTTCAGTAATGTTAAGTGTTAAAATAAGTTTGTATCTATCAGCAGAAGCTTGCACCTGCTGTGCAGATCCAAAGTCAGGGTGCCGCAGAGTTTCCGCTTTGTTTTATCAGGTATTATCATCAAACATGCCGCGCCATGCGGCAGGGAAGGATATTTCATGGCTAATCAGACTGAAACCGGGCAGGCAAAGTCCGGCGGGAAATTTAAACAGTTTCTCGAAAGAAAGAATATTATTATAAGCGTCAGAAGATACGGAATCGATGCGCTCGGTGCGATGGCACAGGGTCTTTTCGCGTCGCTCCTGATCGGTACGATTATCAACACAATCGGTACGCAGTTTCATATCGGCGCGCTGACCAAAGTCGTCGCGACGTTCGGAACGGATCCGAATACGATTCCTTATACAGTAGGAGGGCTGGCGATGGCGATGAGCGGCCCGGCGATGGCGATTGCGATCGGTTACGCGCTGGAAGCTCCGCCGTTGGTTTTGTTTTCACTGGCGACCGTGGGTTTTGCGTCGAATACGCTTGGAGGCGCAGGCGGTCCGCTTGCGGTTCTGTTCGTAGCGATCATCGCCTGCGAGATCGGTAAAGCGGTTTCCAAGGAGACTAAGATTGATATTCTGGTCACCCCGCTTGTCACGATCGGCGTCGGTGTTGCCCTGTCCGCCTGGTGGGCTCCGGCAATCGGTAAAGCCGCGATGGCTGTCGGTAATCTGGTCATGTGGGCGACGGAACAGCAGCCGTTCATCATGGGTATTCTGGTTTCCGTCATTATCGGTATCGCTCTGACACTGCCGATTTCATCCGCTGCGATCTGCGCGGCTTTGTCTTTGACAGGGCTTGCGGGCGGCGCCGCTGTCGCGGGTTGCTGTGCCAATATGGTCGGCTTTGCTGTCATGAGTTTCAAAGAGAACAGATGGGGCGGCCTGGTTTCCCAGGGAATCGGTACATCCATGCTGCAGATGGGCAACATTGTTAAGAATCCGCGTATCTGGATACCGCCGATTATTGCGTCGGCAATAACCGGTCCGATCGCGACCTGCATTTTTAAGATGAGAATGGATGGTCCGCCGATTTCATCCGGTATGGGTACCTGTGGATTTGTCGGTCAGATCGGTGTTTATTCAGGCTGGGTCGCAACGAAGCACGCGATTACGGCGATGGACTGGACCGGTCTGTTCCTGATCAGTTTTATCCTGCCGGCGATTATTGCAGTTATCGTTTGCAACATCCTCAGAAAAACAGGCTGGATCAAAGAAAACGATCTGAAACTCGATCTGTAAAGTTGAAAAAAGACAATATTTTACCCGAATAATATTTCGTGGATATATCATACCTTATACAAAAAAGTCCCGGTGCCAGTTGTTTCAGGCGCCGGGTTCTTTTTGTCAAAAAATATTAGCACTCTATTGAAACGAGTGCTAAAAAGTGCTTTACTTTTTGTATACAAAGGTTTATTATTATAGTGGAGATTGAAAGAATAACTGATGACGATTCAGAAGGGGTTATCTGTTTTGGGAGGTGAATATAATGAATCTTGAAAAATATACTAAAAACGCACAGGAAGCGGTTCTGGCAAGTCAGAATCTTGCTGTATCAGAAGGAAATCAGGAAATCGAATGTGAACATCTTCACCTGGCGCTGATGCGTCAGAAGGACGGCCTGATCAGTAAACTTGTTAATAATATGGGCGCGGATTCTGCGGGAATCACCGCAGAACTCGAGCAGGAGATCGCTAAGCTTCCAAAGGTTTCCGGAGGTCCGGACGGCATGTATCTGAGCATGAAGCTCAATAACCTGTTCATGAAGGCTGAAAAAGAAGCCGGGAACTTCAAAGATGAATAT
>ONJN01000231.1 GCA_900318155.1 uncultured Eubacteriales bacterium | reverse complement strand
ATGTATATGACCTTGTTCCCTCTGTTCCTCACAGTCTGTCTGATTGAGAAATCTCCTTCTTTCTTGAAATTTCCAATCAGTATTTCACGTAATGCCTGTTTATATTCAGCCATTACACCCTGAGCCTGTCCTTTGGCATCGTCTGCTATATATGAGCATATTCCGCTTAAGTCATTATATTTCTTAAAAATTGATATATAATCTTTTGATTCAACCGTATCAACAAGATTTCTGAGTGCCTTGTTGTTCATCAGATTAGTCTTATTTTTACGGATAATATAGCTCAACAGTGAGGCAAAAACATCTTTTGCGGCTGATGGGAAGAATGGATTGGAACTTTTATCAATACGGTCTTTATAGAAGTAACTGGCAATTTCATTAATGTTTTCTTCTATTCTGTTATCAATCATTATCTCATTGAAAATATTCCAATATGCATTACATGTTTCGTCATTGCTGACGATAATGTCTCCTTCTTTATGGAAATCGTTATAGTAGTCCTTTTTCGGGTCAAAAATAATCATTACATCATTTTCATTCATGGTACCCATCAGATTTCGCAGCAAAAGATTTATGGTGTTAGTCTTTCCCGTACCAATCCCGCCAATGACCAGGATATGTTTACTTAAAAGGTCTTTGCTGATGGGAATCTGGTCACCCTCTTTTTCTCCCAGTAAAACAAACTCAGCTTTATCGTATGAAATCTGATTTTTTGTTTCAAGGGTCTTGCCAAAAAGTGTTACATATTTGCTCATGATTGTCTCTCCCTACTGTACTTTCCAATTATTCTTTTGAAACAAACCGATTAATCCTCTTTTATGGCTGTACCCTTCTGCTGAATATCGAGTACTACTGCTCCTATCTCTGACATCATCAGGTCTGCATCTCTGCCGGCTCTGCCCTGGAAAAGAATTGACGTCATACCGCGTGTCATCAGGCTTCCGTATTGGATACCGGCACCATTTGCTTTTGTTGATTTAATTGTTATGATTATTGATCTGTGAACTGACAGAAGAACTATAATCAAACCTATTATCCACATAGGTCTGAAAATAGAAGTAACTACAGGTGCATCAAGCTCATAAGCAATTTCATAAAACAGTCCACTTAAACGCGGGAATACAAGTAAAAATATCAAGCCAATAATCAAAGGAACAAAATGGAAACGGAATCCGTAAAAAGCATCGATACTTCCGACTGAATCGATTGGTGTTTCCTGATAAATTTTGCTCCAGAAGGCAGAACCATAAAGAACGATTCTCTTGTTCGTAATCATCAGATACCCTCTCATAGGAGGGAACAGAACAGTTGAAACCTGATATTCTCTGATGACGTCTTCGCCTTCCGTCAGACCGACAAAGCACTCATGGTTTCTCTGAGGATAGGCATTTTTGAAACTTTGTGCGGCTGCTCCGACTGATTTGCCGATTGCACTGGTAAATGATGATACCTTTTCTTTCCCCTGGTTAAGAATTTCCTGAACCGATTCCCTATTTACAGGTAACGGGGCAGGCTCCGGATTAACCGCAGCCTCTGCAACACCGGCAGATTCATTATAATCTTCCAAAAGCCGGCCACAGTTTCCGCAGAACTTTTTCCCGTCTTCAAATATCTTTCCACACCTTGGACATTTTTTCATATTCTTTTCCTCCCAGTTTTACTGATAATATATCACTATAATATGAAATTTTTCTTTAATAACATATGTATATGTACCTACATCTATCCCATTGTTTTTTAATAAAGTACGGACTTTTCCATTGGTAATGAGATCGTCCGACGCTTTATTCATTTCTTCAAGACTGGAAAACCTGATTTCCATCAATCCTTCATTACCGTACTTTTTCAGATACCGATCAATATCATCGACATTATAAGTATCATAATAGGCGTTTCTTAAATTATAATATTCCAATGATTTGTCACTGCAGGCAGGAATTGTAATATTTAAACCGACAAAATCATCAGTCATATCAATAATATGATCCAATCCGATATCGGCATCATCCAGACAGAGATAATCATATATCATTCTGTTCTGCGTGTTACCAATAGGGTCATCCCATGTAACGTCTACCCAATAGTATCTATTGTCTATTCTTATAAGGTTCCAGGCGTGATTTTCCCTTCCACCCAGACTGTTGGTGGCATAACCGGAAACATATGTACAGAATAAACCTGCTTTATTACACAGATACTGGTATGCTCTGGTATACCCTGCACAGACTGTTCTACCATTCATGAAAACACTCAGAATATTCTGATTGTCTGTTGCGTTATCATCATATTCCGTATTTTTGATAAGGTAATCATGAAGATACTTCGCCTTATCGTATTCAGAACCTTCAGGCATTGAAGCAATTATCCGATTAGCTTTTGATTCCAGCAGTTCAATGGTTGATTTTTCATTACCTTTGTAGCCAAAGCTGATTGTTGAAACATTACCGAGAAGATCCGATATGTGAGTATATCCGTTATCACCGCTGATCCAGTAATATAAAGGATTATCATTTCTGAAAGCATTTACTGCAGCCCTCATTTCATCAACCGGTATCGGATTTGTCAGGGATACCGTGGTCTGATATTCGCTGAAAGCTTTCATTATATCTTTATAAACTTCTTTTTCTTCCTTGGTGAGGAACTGATAGTAAAAATCATTCTGATAATTCTTCGTCGGTTCAACGACCGGCTTATCCGGATCAACAATAACCGGGTCAGGCTTAACGGGGCCCGGCTGAGGTTCATCAGTCGGTTGAACAATTATTCCTTTTGACAAAGCATACGTATATGCCGCAGGAAAAAGAGTGCCGCAAACTATACATACGACACAAATCAGTTTCCAAAGAGAAAAACCGAATTTCCCTACATCTTTTTCATCATCTGCAAGATATCTGTACGCCATATCGTCCTAAATGTTTCTACTTAAACGTGAAATACCACATTTTATCTACCAAAACACAATGAAATTCCACTTCCTTAGGATCCTGCTTTCCAATCGAACATTCAGCTTTTACTTCACAGTAAGTTTTATCCGTATTGAAATCGTAACTGACAGGTTTGATTTTTATGGTTTTTAATGTGCTCTGAAGATCTTTTCCTGATTCAGTCAACGCTGATTCATCAGCCCATTTCATTATATCCATCAGAGTATTTTCAATACCTAATGCCTTAATGACTACCAGAATAGGTTTTCCCTCTTCAGGGGTATAACACATTATCATCCCTGCGGCATCACCTTTACGGCAGGCTGTTTCGTATTGCTTAAACAGTTTTTTGATTTTTCCCTGTTCTCCACATCCCGTAAGAACAAAGAGTAATGTTATTACCGATAAAATAATGGCTATTTTCTTTATTTTCATCGTAATTGTTCACCTCTTTCTATAAAGGATATTTCTGTTTGAACGGAGTATATACAGGAACGCTTCCATCACGGATCATGCCGTATTTATCCACAAACTTGCGGAAGCCTTCTCCATATTCATTTTCAATAACCATGTATTGCCGTTCACGTGATCCGGCATGATTGGTTTCACCAAGAACGTACAACATCTGTATGGATGCCCATACCGCCATGCCTTCATAAACAACCAGTCTGCCCTTATTGCCGTATATTTTGGCAAATGCTTTTTTGTCCCAGTTACTAAACTGCCATATATGCACTAATTCATGCATTATCGTTTCAATTGCAGCCAGTCTTGGACTCCCGTTTTCAATCCAGATGGTGTACTGGCCGTTTTTATATTGGGCATAACCGAGAGATCTGCCTGTTGAATTCCAGTCAGTACTGATGGCTCCGCGACGTTTATTGATAACACCGGCATCAGCAGTATAAATGGCAATTGGTACCGTAAACGCTATATCATATGTTGTTTCCAGCATCAGTTTACATTGTGTAAAGATCTCGGCAAATTCCGCCACCGTATTAATTGCGGTATTGGTGCATT
>ONJN01000187.1 GCA_900318155.1 uncultured Eubacteriales bacterium | reverse complement strand
TCCCGATGGGTATCCATGTTACGCTTTTCGAGATCAATCCGGTAAAGGCACGCGCACTAAGTGAGCTTCTGCCGAAAATCGATGTGATTGTCGGTGATGGTACAGACCAGGATCTTCTCGAAGAACAGGGGCTTTCCCAGATGGACGCTTTTGTTGCATTGAGCAATCGTGATGAGGAAAACCTCATGAGCAGCCTTCATGCTTCTCGTATCGGTGTTCCGAAAGTCATCGCAAAGAACAGTCGTATGACCTATCGCGAAGTCCTGAACGATCTTGGACTTGATTCCGTTATAAGTCCTCAGTTTATAACAAGTTCGACGATCCTTCGCTATGTTCGTGCGCGTGAGAACAGGAAAGGGACAAAGATTGAAAGACTGTACAGACTTGTTGGCGGTAAAGCGGAAGCAATTGAGTTTATTGCACGCAAAGGTGATGCATATATCGGGATCCCGCTTAAGAAGATTAAGACGCGTACGGGCACACTCGTCTCTGTTATCGTGAGGCAGGGCAAGGTCATTGTTCCTTTCGGAAATGACCATATTGAAGAGAATGATCATGTTGTGGTCATTTCAGTCGTTTCCGGAATATCGGATTTGAATGAGGTGCTCTATCAATGAACCGGAAACTTATCATCAGGATGCTTGGTGCGTTGCTGCTGATAGAAGCAGCAGCGATGATCCCTGCCCTGATCATATCTTTTCTGTTCCGGGATGGAGATTCACGGGCTCTCGGTTTCACGATCCTTCTGATCGCTCCGCTTGGATCGGCAATGTGCTTTATCCCGAAGACAGGGCAGGATTCACATCTTCGCCTGAAAGAGGGCTATGTCATTACTGCGCTTGGATGGATCCTTCTCGGCGCTTGCGGATCATTGCCTTTTCTGTTTTCCGGTGTGTTCACACGCTTTGAAGATGCGTTTTTTGAGACTGTCTCTGGTCTGACAACGACAGGGGCTTCCGTCACAACGGATTTCGAACATTTCCCCAGAGGGGTTATGTTCTGGCGCGCTACAACGCACTGGATAGGAGGCATGGGTGTTCTTGTTCTGACACTCGCACTGCTTCCGAAACTTACCGGCAGAACTTCCCATCTTGTAAGGGCTGAAAGCCCGGGTCCCTCTCTCAGCAAACTGGTACCAAAAACAGGAACGACTGCTAAAATCCTTTATAAGATATATATTCTGCTCACACTTCTGGAGTTTTTATGTCTGATGCTCTGCGGTTTGAATCCGTATGATGCAGCTGTTCATTCATTTGCCACTGCCGGCACCGGCGGTTTCAGCAATTACGGTAAAAGTATCGCTGCTTTTCAGAGCGTTCCTGTCGATGTTGTGATTACAGTCTTTATGTTCATGTTCGGCGTCAATTTCGCTCTTTATTATAAATTTCTTCTTGGAGAGCGTTTTAAAGCTTTCTGGCGTGATGAGGAATTCCGCTGGTATTTTCTGTTTGCTGTCTCATTCATGCTCCTTATTACCTTTATCAACCTTCCTTATTATAAAGGAGATTTCCTGACATCACTTCGATACGGAACATTCCAGGTCAGTTCCATCATGTCAACGACCGGTTTTGTTACGGCAGACTTTAATCAATGGCCGGCTGCCTCTCATGTGATAATAATTCTGGCTATGCTGATTGGTTCCTGTGCCGGTTCGACAGCGGGCGGCATCAAGGTGGTCAGGATCAATATGCTTTGCAAGCTCTCCCGCAGGAATATCCGTTCCACTGGCCAACCAAAGAAGGCGGAGGTTGTCAGGATCGATGGGAAAGCAGTTGATGAGCATATTCTCTCACAGGTCGCACAGTTTGCATTCATGTACGTTGCTTTGGTTTTGATCGGCGGTTTCATCCTGGCAGTTTCAAGCTCTTACGATCTGGTCACAAACCTCAGCGCCTCCCTGACCTGTGTAAGCAATGTCGGTCCGGGCCTCGGCGCCGTAGGTCCGGTGGAGACTTTTGCCGGCTATGGTTTTATTGGAAAGATTACTCTTTCGTTCCTGATGCTCTTCGGGCGTCTCGAACTGCTTCCGATGTTTATTCTCTTCACACGTTCCGCATGGAAGAAGTATTAGTCTTTTGATTTCAATCACGGTTTTGCGGACCTGAATCGACCTGTTCGGAAAGGAAAAAATTATGACAGACAGACAGCGTAGTCTGATAGGTGGTATTTCTGTTCTTGGCGTGGCTGGGCTGATCTGTAAAATGGTTGGCGTTCTCTATCGGATTCCTCTTGCCAATATGATCGGTGGTCAGGGACTTGGCTTGTATCAGCAGGTAATGCCTGCTTATAATCTTCTCCTGGCCGTTACCTC
>ONJN01000054.1 GCA_900318155.1 uncultured Eubacteriales bacterium | reverse complement strand
GGAGAACAGGTCACCGGGCTGACGATGCGCGGCGTGGCTTACCCGCTGGATAATTACACGCTTACAAATAAAACCACTCGATGCGTAAGCAATGAGATTGTGGGCGAAAACGCGGAAATCAGCTTTAAGACGGGCCGACTCCTGATTATACAGTCGCGGGACGCCGGATGACAAACGGAATTACGCTGACCGGGCAAATCTTATCACAGCAGTCGATAGTCAGCCCGCTTTCTACATCATTATACTTTCTGATATGAAAAAATCCTGTGACCGCTTGCGCAGTCACAGGACAGCTTCTCTCTGGCATCTGTTATATCAGCGTAAACCCATACGTAATTGACGTAATAATCAGCCCGGCAATCACCACACCCAGACAGATCATCGGTACGGCGCGTTTCAGCCGCATATCAAGCATCGCCGCAATCGCGGCGCCGGTCCACGCGCCGGTCCCCGGCAGCGGAATCGCCACAAAAAGCAGCAGCCCGAACGCCTCATACTTTTTCACCCGATTCGCTTTTGACATGGTTTTTTCATCAAAACGGGCAATCCACCGATCCAGACGCCGGCTCTTTGTCCGGATCCACTTAAAAATCCTCCGGATAAACAGAATGACAAAAGGCACCGGGACCAGATTCCCGATCAGCGCCGTGATCAGCGCCTCGCGAACATCAAGTCCCTGCACTACGCCGAGCGGAATAGCCGCACGCAATTCCGCCACCGGCACCATCGCTATTAAAAATGTTATTATATAGCTTTTCATAAATCTGTTATTATACTCTATTCTGAAACAATTCAGGCGGAGATAGAACCCGCCCTCAGACACTCCTGGTGTAAACGAAATCTGCCGCTAAAGAGGCGGGAAACACCGGGTACCTGTTACTATCTAATATCCGGTTATCTGTCATCATCCGCGTTCGACCGTCAGATCCGCAAAATCGGCGCTTACAATCTCCGCCAGCGATTTCGGCGGCAGCATCATCTGCAATCCGATTTTTCCCCCGCTGACGCCGATAATCTCAAAATCCTCCGCGGTTCGGTGAATCGCGGTCCGGAATAACTTTTTCATCCCAACCGGCGAACAACCGCCCTTGACATACCCGGTGACCTTAGTTATATCCCGCGCGTGGATCATTTCAATCTTCTTTTCACCAAAATGACGAGCCGCTTTTTTCAGATCCAGCTCTTCCGCTACGGGAATCACACAGACAAAATGTTCTTTGCTGTTTCCAACAAGCACCAGCGTCTTGAAGCAGCGCTCCGGTTCTATGCCGGTCTCCTCTGCGACCGTAACTCCGTCGACAAAGCCGCCCGACGCGTCGTAAGTCAGCATCTCATACTCGATTTTATTCGCTTCAACAATGCGAACCGCATTGGTTTTATGTGTCTTTGTTTTTTTACTCATGATTTTACCGTACTTTCGTAATAAGTACCCGGAACCCGGGAGTCCCGGCCTGAATCTTTCCGGGAAAAGAATACCTTTGTCATTAAACAAAGCGGTACGTGACCGGCTCGCTGTCATATCCGTATATTTCGCATACCTGGCACTGCAAACTCCGCCCTTCTTTACAAAATGCCTTCACCAAACAGCGGCGCCAGAACGATCGACACCAGCACCGTCAGTTTGATCATTAAATTGATCGAAGAAATCGGAACTGAATAAAGCACATCTCTGTTGATCGCCATCATAACCACCAGAACAAGTCCCGCGCAGGAAGCACAGAAAATCGCGGCGCCCAGCGCTTCAGCACCCAGCAGCAACCCGACCGCCGCCGGCAAAAGAATCGCCGTAATCCCCGGTATAAGTATCTGCTTTGGATCATTTACCCTGTTTTTTCCGTTTTCCCGATGACCCTGTATAAACATAAGCGCTGTAAAAATAAACGGATACGTCGCGCCCGTCAGAAGCCCGATAAAAACATTCGGTACCATCAGATCCACGCTTTTCAGCTCCGCGGAACAACAATAAGCCAGATACAGCGAAATCGAAGTAATCACCGCCGCGCAGACCGATCCACTGCTGACAGACGTGGAAGATAAAAGATTAAAGCGGGATCGTTCGGAAAGATCTACCTGATCATGCCGGACATCACCTGTTACCGGATTATGGATATATTTTTCATGAAAATCGGAACCGATAAACAGAATCAATGCGGAAAGGGCACCGACCGCTGCATTGGCGATCCCGAAGAACCCTGCAAAGCGATAAGCGATGAACAGTGCTATAATAATGAACACGATTGGAAGAAGCGTCGCGATCATGCCCGTACCCATCCTGTACACAACTTCTTTCTGAAGATAGATCTCCTTCAGTTCAGGGCGCTCCGTCCGTTTCTTTATGATCAGATGCCCGATCGTTATACCGGTAAGCAGACAAATCGCAACGCCCGACGTAATCCCCCATGCGTAACTGAGATTATCAAGATATAATGAACCGGCCAGAACCGCGCTGACCACGACCACCGCAAAAACAAAATAAACGCCCCGGGTCACCCTGACCCGCACATCACTTCTGCCTCTCTGCCGGATAATAAACGATACGATCAAAGACGCCAGCGCACCGACAGTAACGATCACCAGCGGGTAGAAAGCGGCTTTTCTCGATGTAAACGTTGCATTTACACCAGCTTCATCAACAGCGACCGAAGAAAGCATGATCGCCGATACCAGCGCCGCAATACAGGAATCAAAAATGTCTGCAGCAGTAGAAAAATCCTGATTATCTGCTATTGTAAAAAGGATTATGACAGAAACGCCAAGCGCAAAACCGACGATGCTGTTAATGATCTGACTCAAACTGAAAATCAGGAAACAAATCGTCAGAAGCAGAATACCGGTTCCAATAAAAAACATACCAGCAGAAACCCCGTATTTAAAAGGGATTTCCGAATGCTTTTCCGGAAGTTCCGTATTGTTTCTGATCATGCTTATGATCATTCTTCCGAACATGCAGCAGATCAGCGAAACCACAGCGCCTGCCGCAAAAAAGATCGCAGTTGTTCTGCTGATCATGAAAAAAATTACCAGAAAAAACACCACGGCGACGAGGATCGGATAGATATACCTTTGACCACGAAAAAATAAATATTTAAGCTTTATATCTTTTTCTTCCGCGACTTTCTTATGCTGTTTATTAAGCAGAAGTCCACGAATTATGGCTGCCGCAATCAAAACGAGTGAAGCGCCCAGAACAAAAAAAACCAAATAAGACCCCCTTCCGAACAATCATACCGGGTCATTGCAGTCGGTCGTTCCGGCCGGAACTACAGCCGAATCGTCCGCGCTCCCGGCCCGGATTACGGAGAGAAATTCTAAATAACGGAAAATTATCCTCTATATAAAACCGGCTGTCCGGAATCACCTCCGGACAGCACCTTTTCACTTACAGCGTATCATTATTAACCGCGAACCTGTATCGTACCGATCACCAATGAAAGAACAACGATTATTACAATGAAAACAATCGTTGCTGTATGCAGGATTGATTCATAACCACGTGCCTTCTTCTTTCCGAAAAGCTGTTCTGCTCCGCCTGCGATCGAACCCGAAAGTCCGTCACTGTTTCCAGGCTGCATCAGTACACTTATTATAAGTAACGCGCTTGCAATTGCCAATATAATCATCAATGCTGTTACCATGCCTTACCTCCCTGTTAATCACAGGTAAAAATTATATCATAGGCATGAATATTAATCAAGTACTTAGAAATTCAATATACCGGCAAACTTTTCCGGAATCAGACTCGCGCCGCCTACAAGCGCGCCGTCAATATCCTCTTTCTTCATGATTTCAGCCGCGTTTTCCGGTTTTACGCTTCCGCCGTACTGAATAATAATCGTTTCACCGGTTTCCCCGCCAAAGATCGCTGAAATCGTTCTCCTGATAAAACCGCACATTTCTTCCGCCTGATCCGGCGTCGCCGTTTTTCCGGTGCCGATTGCCCAGATCGGTTCATACGCGATCACCGTCTTCGCGGCCTGCTCAGCAGTAAGCCCGTCAAGATCCGCCTTCAGCTGCGCCGCGACGATATCCTGCTCACAGCCGTTTTCTCTCTGCTCCAGATCTTCACCGACACAGAGGATCGGTGTGATCGCGCTCTCATTGAGAATTTTTTTCAATTTACGATTAACCGTTTCATCCGTCTCGTTAAAATACTGTCTTCTCTCGGAATGACCGATGATACAGTAGTCGAGTTCCAGTTCCTTCAGCATCGGAAGCGAAACTTCGCCCGTAAACGCGCCTTCGTCCTCAAAATGCACGTTCTGAGCGCCTACGCCGATATCAGTGCCCTTAAACGCTTCTTTTAACATCTGAAGCTGCGTGAACGGCGCACAAACAGCGGTTCTGACACCGTCTTTTCTCTCGATTTTTTTGAATTCTTCGGCAAATTCCGCTGCTTCCTTTATCGTTTTAAACATTTTCCAGTTTCCGGCAATGAATGGTATCCTTTTATCCATGTTCAACCCTTCTCTCGTCAGTTCTTGAATCGATATTTCACTCTAAACTTCTTCGATTACAGCAATACCCGGCAGTTCTTTACCTTCCAGGAATTCCAGTGACGCGCCTCCGCCCGTCGATATATGCGTCATCTGATCTTCCAGACCGAACTGCTTGATTGCCGCGGCAGAATCGCCTCCGCCGATGATTGTGATCGCGCCGCTGTCCGCCAGCGCACTTGCGATTGCTTTGGTGCCTGCCGCAAAATTCGGCATCTCAAACACGCCCATCGGACCGTTCCAGATCACAGTCTTCGCCGCCATAATCTCTGTACCGAACATCTTTCCGGTCACCGGGCCAATATCCATGCCCATCATATCTTTCGGCATCTCATTGCATGCACATGTCTCTGTCCGCGCATTATTGTCAAACTCCTCAGCACAGACGACATCAACCGGCAACATCAGTTTAACACCCTTCTGTCTGGCCGAATCCATTAATTTTCTTGCCAGATCGACGTTGTCGGCGTCCAGAATGGACTTTCCGATCTCACAGCCTTCCGCCTTAAGGAACGTAAACATCATGCCGCCGCCGATCAGCAGCGTATCAACCTTTTCAAGCAGACTCGTGATTACGGCAATTTTATCTTTGACTTTGGATCCGCCCAGAATTCCAACCAGCGGTCTTTCCGGCTTTTCCAGCGCGTCTCCCAGGAACTTAACTTCCTTTTCAATCAGGAAACCGGAAACAGCCTGCAGATAATCCGCGATGCCTGCCGTCGAAGCGTGAGCGCGGTGCGCCGTACCGAACGCTTCCTGTACAAAAATCTCCGCCAGGGAAGCCAGTTCTCCGGCAAAACCGGCACCGTTCTTTGTCTCTTCTTTTCTGAAACGTACATTTTCCAGAAGCATGACGTCTCCATCCTTCAGAGCAGCCGCAGCGTTCTTCACATCATCGTCAACAACCGTCGGACTGCTGATGAACACAACCTCTTTTCCGAGTGCCGCTGTCAGCGAGTCGGCAACCGGTTTCAGCGAAAATTCCATCTTCGGCTCGCCCTCCGGTCTTCCGAGATGCGACATCAGAATCACGCGGGCGCCCTGTTCAACAAGGTATTTAATCGTCGGCAGCGCCGCCTGGATTCTTGTATCATCTGTAATCACGCCATTCTTCATAGGAACATTGAAATCACATCTTACGATGACTCGTTTCCCTTTTACTTCAATATCTCTGATTGTCTTTTTCATTGTTCACCCCGTAAAGAAAAAACTATTCTGACAAAACGACAGCGACCGGCTTTTATACACGGCCGGCCGCCGATTCATTCATACATTATTTATTGTCTACAGCTGCCATGTATTTAATCAGCTCAAGCGTCTTGCTGGAATATCCAAACTCGTTGTCATAGTATGAAACCAGTTTGAATGTCTTATTTGTCAGCTGAATTCCCTCAAGCGCGTCAAAAATTGATGTATTGGCGTCTGCAAGGAAATCGAGAGAAACAACCTCATCGTCTACATATTCGATTACGCCCTTCAGGTCGCCTTCGGAAGCTTCCTTCACGGCCGCGCAGATCGCGTCGTAATCAGTTTCCGTTTTCAGCCGTACGTTCAGGTCAACAAGTGAAACGTCCGCTGCAGGGATTCTGTAGGAAATACCTGTCATCTTTCCCTGGAGCTCAGGAATTACAAGGCCAACCGCCTTTGCCGCGCCGGTCGTTGACGGAATAATATTTCCGAATACGCTGCGGCCTCTTCTCCAGTCACTTTCCGAGCTTACGTCAACGACATTCTGCTTTGCGGTAGCCGCGTGGATCGTAGCCATAAGACCTTCTTCGATCCCAAATTTATCATTCAGTACTTTACAGAGAGGAGCCAGGCAGTTTGTCGTACAGGATGCGTTGGACACGACCTGCATATCGCTCGTATACTTATCTGTATTCACTCCAAATACAAAAGTAGGCGTCTCTTTATCCTTAGCCGGCGCGGAAATAACGACTTTCTTAGCGCCGCCCTTTGTGATATGAGGCATTGCCTTCTCTGTCGTTGTGAATGCGCCGGTCGCTTCAATTACGTACTCTGCTCCAATGCTGTCCCACTTGATGTCGTCAATGTTCTTCTCGCTGAAAACTCTGACTTTCTTACCGTCGATCAACAGTCCTTCTTCATACTGTCCCAATTCCTTCGGGAATCTTCCGAAAACGGAATCATATCTCAGCATGTACTCCATGTAGTCGATATTCGCATTTCTCTTATTGATCCCTACGATCTCGATCTCAGGCATGTCCATAGCAGCTCTGATGATCACTCTCGCGATCCTTCCGAAACCGCTGATACCAACTTTAATACTCATATATAATCCTCCTAAATTATAAATACTGAAGATTTAGTTGTTCGTTCTGCGTCAGAATACGCAAAGCGTCTTTTATTAGTATACCACCAGTCGCGGGGTTATTTCAATCCCGGAAACGCCAATTGTCGCAATGCTTCAAATAAAATAATGTTTGCTGAATTCGCCAGGTTGAATGACCGCAGCCGGGTATTCCTGCTCATCGGAATACGGATCGTTTCCTGTCTGTGCGCTGACAAAAGATCTCGCGGCAGCCCGGCCGTTTCTTTGCCGAAAACCAGCATGTCTCCATCCTGAAACCGCACATCGGTAAAAAGCCGGCCGCCCTTTGTCGACGCAAAAAACATCCGGCGTTTTCCTTGATATTTATTCATAAAATCGCCGAGATTCTCGTGAACCGTCAGATCGACATAAGGCCAGTAGTCGAGCCCCGCGCGGCGCACCGCACGGTCATCGATTCTGAATCCGAGTGGTTTGATCAGGTGCAGCTCCGTATCCGTCGCCGCGCAGCTTCTCGCGATATTTCCGGTATTCGGCGGGATCTCCGGCTCCACTAAAACAATCGACAAAGCCACAGCGTTTCTCCTTTCCGTGTCATGATCCATATATATCAGTATACACCCCATTGCTCCCGATAGCAATTAAGCCCCTCCGGTTTTCCGCGGCAGATTATGGGTCACACTGAAAGCCGAAATGAATCCCGCCGCTTGTTTAGAAACGGAATTCATCGGATGCCCGTCATATTTACTATTTTTTACAGAAAGCTATGGATTTTTAGTCAATTATTATATAGTATTAAGGTATCAAATTAGTAAAAAACTACCGGAGGAATGAAAAATGAGCCTTTATGAGGACTGGAACACATTAATGAAAAATCAGACAGAATCCACTTTTGAATCGTTCTGGAAAGAATATGCAGATGCGGAGATCGCAATCTATTCCCGAATTCTGTCACGCCGTGATGAAAAGCTGAGCGGCACGGTCAAAGACCTTTCAGAAGAGTTTAATTGCAGAACCGTCATTTTTACCGGTTTCCTGGACGGTGTCAAAAGCAGCCTGACAGACCCAGAATCGCTTGACCCGGAAAACGTGACGGAAGACAGCAACGTCAGCATTGAAGTGGATTTTGAGAAGCTTTACTATAATATGCAGGCAGCTGAGGCAAAGCACCTCTATTCACTGCCGGAATGGGATGAAATATACACGGAAGAAGAGCGTTCCGCAATCACTAAAAAATATAAACAGTCAAAAATTTATCATCCTGAAAAAAAGCCGGGCAGAAACGATCCATGTCCGTGCGGAAGCGGCAAAAAATACAAGAAATGCTGCGGAAAAAGCGCCTGATCAGAACTGAATAACCAATGACGCCCCGCCCGGAGCCGCTGTCAGTCAGCGGATTCGCACGGGGTTTGTTTTAGCGGGGAATATAGCGCCCGGACTGCTGATATGTCGTAGTCGTAACGAACGCCTCTTAATAAATCCGTCTATCCCGTTTTAATCCTTCTATCCCGTTCTTTCGCAAATCAGTCCATCCCGTTTTTTTCGCACAGCTCCCCGATGCAGCACCGGCCGCATTCGGGCTTTTTTGAGCTGCAGCAATTCCTTCCGTGAAAAATGATCAGGTGGTGCGCGCGGGTCCATCGCGGTTCAGGAAGAATCTCCATCAGCTGTCTTTCCGTTTTCAGGACGTTTTCTGCCGCGGCAAGGCCGATTCGGTTTGCGACTCTGAAAACGTGCGTGTCGACTGCTATATGCTGCTCTCCGAAGCCGTCAGCCAGAACGACGTTAGCCGTTTTTCGGCCCACCCCCGGCAGACTGACCAGGCCGTCGAAATCGCCCGGCACTTCCCCTCCGAACCGTGTACAGAGCTCACCGGCCAGCTTCACGATATTCTTTGACTTTGTCCGGTAAAGACCGATGCTCTTAATATACATCCCGACTGTCTCCGGATCCGCTTCAGCGAGCGCCGCCGCGTCGGGATAGACCCTGAACAGTTCCGGCGTCACCATGTTTACACGCTTATCTGTAGTCTGCGCCGACAAAACTGTGCAAATCAGCAGCTGAAACACATTCCGGTGATTCAGTGCGCATTTTGCTTCAGGGTACTCTTCTTCCAGGAGATTCAGAACCTTTTCTGCTGTGGACCGATCCATGATTCCTCCAGTTCCATAATCAAGTGTGAAACAACAAATACTATACAGTTTACATTATACCTTTTGACGGGCGATGTACAAGGATTCATCCCTCTTTTTCTTGACAAAAAACAGCCGTCTGTCTATAATCATTGTATACAAAATGGCGAAACAGGAGAACAGACATGTCAATCGTACAGTATCTGGAGGATACCAAATCATCCAATCAGCCGCTTTCCCGGAACTTATACACCAGGCTGATGGAAGACATCCTGTCGGGAAAACTGAAAAACGGCGACAAGCTCACCGAACAGCGGATCTGCGATGAATATCGGGTCAGCCGTACGCCCGTGCGCGAATCGCTGCGGCAGTTGGAGGCCGACGGACTGGTGGAAAACATCCCCAACCGGGGGGCCTTTGTCACCAGACTGAGCAGCCAGGACATCGGGGATATTTTTGCTTTAAGGGAATCGGCGGAGATTCTGGCAGTGCGCTGGGCAATCGAGCGAATCACGGAAGAAGAGCTGGCAAAACTGACAGAAACTTTTGAGTTCATGACGTTTTATACAAAAAAGAACGATGCGGCAAGGATGCTCAGCATCAACATGGCATTCCATAAGATCATCTATGAAGCGACGCATAACCGGATGCTCCGCAGACAACTGTCCACATATCAGATGTTCCTCAAGCACTCTGTACCGGTCATCTATTACAGCATCGAACAGCTTGAAGAACTGCTGGAAGAACACCGCGCGATTTTCAGTGCTTTCAGAAATCACGATCCTGAAGCCGGCGAACTGGCCATGCGCGCGCATCTTAAAAATGAAATAAGGCGGCAAAAACGGGACAGCCTGAATAAAGAGAACTACAGCGATATTTAACAGCCGGAACAGACTCTTTTCTGATTCCGCTCAAGGAGAAAGATCATGCGAAGTGATAAAACAAAAAAGAAAAAGAACAGGAAAAAAGGCGGCAGTACGTTAACTGATTTTATTATTGTAATATTGATCTGCGTTATTTTATTCTGCGCGTTCAATATCGGAAAAGCGCTTTATAAATATTACCTGGGGACAAAGGAGTATAAGGCGATCCAGGCCGACGCCGGCACGCAGCGGGATAATAATAACATCGACTGGAAAAAACTTCAGTCAAAATATAAAGACATTATCGCCTGGCTCTATCAGAAAGGCACAGTCATCAACTATCCTGTCGCGCAGGGATCGGATAATTCCTACTACCTCACACATCTGTTGAGCGGCGAATACAACTTCAAAGGAACCCTTTTTGTCGATGTCAGAAACAAGGATCCGTTCAATGATTTCGTGACTGTCATTTACGGCCACAGGATGAAGGATTTCAGTATGTTCTGGACAATCGGCGATTACCGCAAGCGTGACTACTGGAAAAAACACCCGACAATGGATCTCTCCACACCGAAGCAGGATTATAAAGTTTACATCTTTGCCTGTGTGACGATTCCATCATCGAGTAAATTATATAAGTTTGACTTTAAAAACAATAAAGAAAAAGCAAATTATCTGAAAGCCATTATGAATAAGACCGACCTTCAGACAAATGTTAAAGTAACGGAAAATAATAAAATCGTCATGCTCAGCACCTGTACTTATGAATTTGAAAACGCCCGCGTCGTGGCGTTCGGAAAACTGGTTCCGAAAAAGAAAAAATCATAACTATCGTTCATTTCAATAGTTATGATTTAACAAATAATTCGGAATCAGCCGCTGATCCATTCCGCGTTTTCAGTAAATACAACAAAATGATCTCTGATTTCAACATAACCGCCGGTTGTTCTGGCGGTTTTAAATTTTTTCTGACCAGGTTCACGGATCTTCACAATGCCGTTTTCGGCCAGTAGTTCGTTAGCCCAGCTGTGGCCGGGGAGAAACCCTTCGTCGCCGTCGATCGTTCTGACAATCAGCGATTCAATCTCACCCGAGAAAAATTCTACGCTGGGCGTGTAAATATCCAGCCTGACTGTACTCATTGGGGTCACCTCCCGGATTTACAGCCCTGAAGAGGTTTTTTCTTTTTCTTTTTCATATTTTTGAACGACTTCGTCGATACCGCCTGCGAACAGGAAATATTCTTCCGGAATCTCATCATGCCGGCCTTCCAGAATTTCCCTGAATCCCCGTACCGTCTCAGCAATCGGCACGTATTTGCCCTCCATGCCGGTAAACTGTTCCGCGACCGAGAACGGCTGCGAAAGGAAGCGCTGAATCTTCCTGGCGCGCGCAACCGTAGCTTTATCCTCCTCAGAAAGCTCATCCATACCAAGAATGGCGATGATGTCCTGGAGATCTTTATATTTCTGCAGTACCTCCTGCACCCGTCGCGCCGTCTCATAATGCTCCTCGCCCACGATCAGCGGATCGAGAATTCTTGAAGTTGAGGCCAGCGGGTCGACGGCCGGGTAGATTCCCAGCTCGGTAATCGCGCGGTCAAGCACTGTAGTCGCATCAAGATGCGCAAAAGTCGTCGCCGGAGCCGGGTCTGTCAGATCGTCTGCAGGGACGTAGACGGCCTGAACGGAAGTGATCGATCCGTCCTTTGTCGACGTGATCCTCTCCTGCAGCGCACCCATTTCATTGGCCAGAGTCGGCTGATATCCGACGGCCGACGGCACACGGCCAAGAAGCGCGGACACTTCACTTCCCGCCTGCGTAAATCTGAAAATATTATCTATAAAAAGGAGCACGTCCTGTTTCTCCTGATCACGGAAATACTCGGCCATCGTCAGTCCGGTCAAAGCGACACGCATACGCGCTCCCGGCGGTTCGTTCATCTGCCCGAATACCATCGCGGTCTTCGTCAGTACGCCGGATTCCGTCATTTCCCCATACAGGTCATTGCCTTCACGTGTACGTTCTCCAACGCCCGCAAACACGGAAATTCCGCCGTGTTCGGTGGCAATGTTATTGATCAGTTCCTGAATGAGAACGGTTTTGCCGACGCCCGCGCCGCCGAAAAGCCCGACTTTCCCGCCCTTTGCATACGGAGCGATCAGGTCGATGACCTTGATTCCCGTTTCAAAGATCTCCGATTCGGTGTTCTGATCCTCAAAAGACGGTGCCGGCCGGTGAATCGAATCCGTCCGCTCCGTATTGACCGGCCCTTTATTATCGATTGGATTTCCGAGCACGTTGAAAAGCCTGCCGAGCACTTCACGTCCGACCGGAACCCTGATCGGGCTGCCGGTGTCAACCGCTTCCATCCCTCTTCGGAGTCCGTCTGTAGATGACAGTGAAATGCATCTTACCTGATCGTCGCCTTTATGCTGTTCAACCTCAGCGACGATTGTACGCTCATTATCGAGTCGGATCTCTATCGCGTTCAGAAGTTCCGGGAGCTCATCCTGGGAAAACTTAATATCGATTACAGGCCCGATAATCTCCTGAATCGTTCCTTTATTCAATGCTTCTTCCTCCCCTCCATGATCTTCGTTTTTCTGTTACTGCTGTGCTTCAGAGCCCGAGACAATTTCTATGATCTTGTCTGTGATCATGGCCTGCCGCGCTCTGTTGTATCTGAGCTGCAGAGAGTCAAGCATCTCTCTGGCGTTGTCGTTCGCGTTTTCCATCGCAGTCCGTCTCGCCGAATGCTCGCAGGTGGCCGCTTCAATCGCAGCATTGTACAGCCTGAGTTCCAGGTACTTCTCTGTCAGGTAGTCGAACACTTCTTCCGGAGAAGGCAGATAATCGACAATGGCCGCGCTGCTTGATTCCGGCATGTGTTCATTAATATCAATCGGAAGTATTCTTTCCGTTATGATTCTCTGCTTAAGCATATTGACAAAGGACGTATACAGGATAATAATCTCATCGATCTCGCCTTTATGATACATTTCAATGAGATCCTGCGCCATATTCTGCGAATCCTCATATGTAAATGCATCCGGTGAATCATCAAAACTCATGATGATATCCAGACCACTGCGCTCAAAATGAGTCTTTCCTTTGGAACCGATCGTCACGATCTCCGGCATGCTTTCCGATTCCGCAAAGATTTCATCCGCTTTCCGTATCATATTGCCGTTGTAGCTGCCGCACAAGCCACTGCTCGCGGTAATGACAATATAACAGGTTTTTTTGATTTCCCTGCTCCCGAGTATCAGGTCTGCCGGCAGTTCATCGTGATTGTCAAAGGTCTCTCCGATCGCAGCCGCGATTTTTTTCAGCAGTTCACTGCTGTGTTCATAAACATATTTGGCCCTGCGCAGCTTTGACGCCGATACAAGTTTCATTGCGTTTGTTACTCGTTCCGTACTGCTTATGCTTTTTATTTCACGCTTGATGATCTGCATATGTTCAGCCATCGATCATTCCCGCCTTTTTAAATTCCATGATTCCTCTTGCCAGAATCTTTTCCGTTTCCTCCGAGAGGTCTCCCGTATTGTGAATCTCATCAGAGACTTCATGATAACGTCCGTCAAGGTATCTGTACATCTCTGCCTCAAATTCTCTGAGTTTGTCTGCAGGGACGTCGTCCAGATAATTGTTGACTGCGGCGTAAATGATCATGACCTGATGCGCGACATCCAGCGGCTGATACTGCCTCTGCCTGAGGATCTCCATAATGCAGCGCCCGTGATCCAGGCGCTTTTTGGTCGCCGCGTCGATATCGGAGCCGAACTGCGCAAATGTCTGTAGTTCTCTGTACTGAGCCAGCAGCAGTTTAATCCTGGCCGACACTTTTTTCATGGCCTTGATCTGCGCGTTGCCTCCGACACGGGAAACCGATATGCCCGCGTTGATAGCCGGTCTCTGCCCGGCAAAGAACATTTCCGACTCCAGGAAAATCTGACCGTCCGTAATTGAAATGACGTTTGTCGGAATGTATGCCGCGATGTCACCGGCCTGTGTCTCTATAATCGGCAGCGCCGTCAAAGAGCCGCCTCCCAGATCGTCCGACAGTTTGGCCGCTCTTTCAAGCAGTCTGCTGTGCAGATAGAAAACGTCTCCCGGGTACGCCTCACGGCCCGGCGGTCTTCTCAGCAGCAGCGACATAGCTCTGTAAGCCACGGCGTGCTTTGACAGATCGTCGTAGATAATCAGGACATGTTTGCCCTGGTACATGAAGTATTCACCCATCGCGCACCCCGAATACGGCGCGATATACTGCATCGCCGCAACATCGCTGGCCGTCGCCGATACGACGATTGTGTATTTCATCGCCTCTTTATCTTCCAGCGTCTGCACGAGCTGCGCGACGGTCGACTGTTTCTGACCGATCGCGACATAAATACAGATGACATCTTTCCCTTTCTGGTTCAGGATCGTATCGATCGCGATCGCGGTTTTCCCCGTCTGTCGGTCGCCGATGATCAGTTCGCGCTGTCCCTTTCCGATCGGAACCATGGAATCAATCGCCTTAATTCCGGTCATAAGCGGCTCCCGGACCGGCTGCCGCTTCAGGACGCCCGGCGCCGGATTTTCCACCGGCCGGAATTCTTTCTTCTCGATCGCGCCCTTCCCGTCGATCGGTTCGCCAAGCGCATTCACAACGCGCCCGATCAGCGCTTCGCCCACCGGAACATCGACTACCGTTCCGGTCGGTTTAACAATATCACCTTCGCCGATTTCCCGATCGGAACCGAGGATCACCGCTCCGACATTATCTTCCTCTAAGTTCAGCGCCATACCTTTGACGTCACCCGGAAACTCGAGCAGTTCACCGGACATGCAGTTATTCAGTCCGTAGATTCTGGCGATGCCATCTCCGACCTGCATGACTGTCCCGAAATCGGACACGTCGATCTGCTTACTGTAGTTTTTGATTTGTTCTTTTATTAATCCGCTTATCTCATCGGGTTTCAAATCCATCGAATTGTTCCCTTCTGTTATAGGTTGTATTTGATTTTTCTGCCTAATTTCTCGAGCTCTGTTCTGAGCGAGGCGTCAACCAGCCTGTCATCGACAAACAGCTTCACGCCGCCGATCAGACTCTTATCGATCACATTTTCAAGACTCACCTTTTTCTGAAGCAGCGCTCCGGCTTTATCTTCAAACGAAGAAATCTGTTCATCCGTCAAAGGAACAGCCGAATAAATCACGCCTTCGCCGATTCGGTGCTCCTCATCATCAATCCGGATATATTCGCTCACGATCCGATCCAGATAATGTACCCTGTGTTTATCAATCAGAATACATAAAAACGAAAAAACATCCGTTGATACCCTGCCTTCAAACACGTCTTTCAGAATCTGCTTTTTCTCGTTCCTAGTGACACCCGGATTGGCAAGCAGCTCACAAAACGTCTCTTCGCTGTCAAAGATTTCTCTCAGTGCCGTAAGCTCCTGCCTGAAATCTTCGGTCCTGCCGGTTTCTTCCGCCAGGGCGTAAAGAGCCCGGCCGTAGACCATCGCTGTCTTTAACTCCATGGTCTCTCGTCAGCCTCCTCTATGACTCTGTTAATGATATCTTCATGATCATCAGCAGATATTTCCTTTTCCATGATCCGGCCGGCAGCGAGAACCGCGAGATCACCTACTTCTTCACGAAGCCTTTTGCGTGCGTCAAAACGCTCCCTGCGAATCTGCTCCTGCGAATGTTCAATAAGTTCCCGGGCTTTATCGTTCGCGCGGTCAATTATGCCCTGCGCCTGATCTTTTGCGTTATCTCTCGCCTGTCTGATAATCTCCCGTCCTTCACTTTCGACGTCGGTGATCCGCTGATTATAGCGGTCAAGCGTCTCTTCTGCCTGCCGCCTGCTTTCGGCCGCGCTCTCAATATCACTGCGGACTTCATTCTCACGCTGAACCATAAAATCATGAACCTTCTTAAAGAAAAAACGATAAAGGATGAAAAATAAAACAGCAAATGTAATAATAGAAAACAACAGGCTCAGATTAAATTCAAAAATACCTGCAACAGTTCTCATAATTTACTCACCTTTCATTCGTATGGTCTAGCCGATTTTTGAAACGAGCATGATAGCAATTACAAAAGTCAGGACCAGCGCTGTCTCCATGATCGCCATGCCGACAATCATAGCACCCTGAATCTTCCCGCTCGCTTCAGGCTGTTTTGCAATACTCTGCGTCGCGTTGCTGGCAACCAGTCCCTGACCAATCCCGACTCCGAGAGCGGCGAGTCCCATTGTGATTCCTGCTCCAATAGCAATAATTCCCATAATATTTCCTCCGTAATAAAAAAAATAAAAACTTTGTTATGAACAAAAAAGCCGGATGTTCTTTGTCCCCGATTCTACACTGCGTTTCCCGCTCGTTTCGCCAGACGTTTTTCTTTTTTCGCTTTCCGCCTTGCCGCCGTTTCCGGAGACGTTCCGGAAAGACCCAGACCCAGGTGTGCTGCCGTAAGAATCGTAAAGATATAGGCCTGAACCAGCGGCTCAAAAATATCAAAGAAACAGTTCAGCGGAATAACGGTCAGACATCTGAGGAACGGCACCGAACAGAGCTTAAGACTCAGTCTGGTCATCAGCCCCAGCCACATGTCGACAACGATCATGCCGCCGAAAATATTTCCGAACAGTCGCAGCGCGAGCGTAGCCGGGAATGTGATATCGTTGATGATTTCAATCGGTAGCATAAATGAATAAGGATCGCACATTTCCCCGATTCTTCCACGAAAACCCAGCTCTCTGACTGCTGATACCTGAATAACGACAAAGGATACAATCGCCAGCCCGGCAGTCACATTAATATCCGCTGTGACCGGCCGCAGTCCGATCAGGCCGGTACTGCTGCAGAAAACCAGCCACAGAATCATCGTTCCAAGAAACGGCGCGAATTTCTCTCCGTACTTTTTTCCCATCTGATTTTCAGCAAACTGATAGATCCAGCCGACAAAAAGCTCCACCAGGACCTGCTTCCCTTTCGGTATCTTCTGCAGATTCCTCCCCAGAAGAATGCCGGCCACAGCCAGAACAACACAGATTATAATCTGATAAAAGACGCATTCGTCCAGATACAACTTATTACTCTGTCCGAAGTATACAATGATCCTGGGGCCGAGTTCATTTAAATTGATCATCTGAAATTACTCCTTCTTTCTGAAGTGATATAAAAGCGCGCCAGCCAGAAGGCCCAGCACGGATATGCCGAAACATATCAGCGCCGTGACAGATATTTTTATACATAATACAATGGCCAGTGCATAAATGACGATCCGAAATATATACATTAATGCGGCGCTCGTGACATCACGGTTCGCAAACCGGGCGACGCTCTTCTCCAGAAGCAGAAAATTCAAAATCAGCACCGGAAGCCCGATCAAAATACCAGTCAGCGCCCGAAGACTCATTTTCAGAGAAAAAATGATAATAGCTAAAACAACTGCATCAAAAAAAATGATTCCTGTGATCATGGACTTTCTCATTTTTTGAAGATGATCCGGTTTCAAAGCATTTTCACCTCTTTCCGATTCAAAATTCCTGTGTCCGGAGTTCGAACCTATATCGAATTATATACGCTTTTTGCGTCAAAAATCAACTGCAGTTTACCCCTATCTCCCGTAATAATAAGCATCTGTCCGATCGGTCGCTTCAGCGAACAGTCTCTGTTCCGGTGTACCTGTTTCAATGCGGTTCTTTGTCAAAAAAAGGATGACACCCGATACGGATGCCATCCTGTTGTTTTTGATATACACGTCTATTATTCTATTATCGACATAGAATTATCGAAAAGTAATGGGGCGCTGCGATTTTTTCATGATGCCTCCCCTGCCGCCGGTTCTTCCACAGAGAATTCAAGCCCGCTTCCGTTCTCATCAACCGTTACACGGCAGCCGTCAATGATATCTCCGTTAATGATCATCACCGCAAGGCGGTTCTCAACATTGTTCTGCAGATATCGCTTGATCGGTCTCGCGCCGTAGCTCGGATCATACGCGCTGTGCGCAATAAATGTCTTGGCCCGGTCTGTGATTTCCAGCGTGATCTCTCTCTCAGCCAGTCTCTTTTCAAGCGAATGCACTTCCAGAGAAATGATCTCCGTGATCTGGTTTTCCGTCAGCGGACTGAAGACGATGATGTCATCCACACGGTTCAGGAATTCCGGTTTGAAATAATTCCTCAGGAGCCCAATGACCCGTTCTTTGACATCCGGATCAATCGTTCCGTCGCCGCGGATATTATCGATCAGATCCTGACTTCCGATGTTGGATGTCATGATGATTACCGTGTTCTTAAAGTCAACGGTTCTGCCCTGATTGTCCGTCAAACGGCCGTCATCAAGCAACTGCAGCAGGATATTGAAGACATCCGGATGCGCTTTTTCGATCTCATCAAACAAAATGACGCTGTACGGTCTTCTTCTTACGGCTTCTGTCAGCTGACCACCTTCATCATATCCGACATATCCCGGAGGCGCGCCGACCAGTCTGGAAACGGAATGCTTCTCCATATACTCCGACATATCAATACGAACCATATTCTTTTCCGTATCAAACAGAGTTTCCGACAAAGCCTTTGCCAGCTCGGTCTTGCCAACACCGGTCGGTCCCAGGAAAATGAAGGAACCGATTGGACGATTCTCATCTTTCAGGCCTGCCCTCGCTCTCAGAATCGCTTCCGAAACCGCTCTGATGCCTTCATCCTGTCCGATGACACGTTTATGAAGGATCTCCGGCAGCATCAGCAGTTTTTCACGCTCAGATTCGACCAGTTTAGCGACCGGGATACCGGTCCAGGCGGAAATGACCTCAGCGATCTGCTCTTCGCCGACTTCTTCCTTCAGCAGGCTGCTGTCCTTGCTCTCCTCAGCGGCCTTCTGCTCTTCCTCCAGCCTCCGTTCCAGTTCCGGCAGCGTGCCGTACTGGAGTTTGGCGATCGTTTCATAATCGTACGCGCGTTCCGCAGTTTCGATCTGATGCTTAATATCTTCAATCTGCTGTTTGGTTTCCTTGCTCCGGGAAATGAGATTCTTTTCGCTTTCCCACTGAGCGCTCATTGAATTATAATCGTCCTTCAGCTGCGCCAGCTCTTTTTCCAGCGTTTCCAGCCTGGATTTTGAACCGCGGTCAGTCTCTTTAAGCAGCGCCTGCTTCTCAATTTCCAGCTGCATCATCTTTCTGGATATTTCATCCAGCTCAAACGGCATGCTGTCGATCTCCGTACGGATCCGGGCCGCCGCTTCATCCATCAGGTCGATTGCTTTGTCCGGCAGGAACCGGTCGGAAATATACCGGTCAGACAGCTTCGCGCAGGCAATCAGCGCGCCGTCCGTGATCCGGACACCGTGATGGATCTCAAAGCGTTCCTTCAGTCCTCTGAGAATCGAAATCGTATCCTCCACAGTCGGCTGATCGATAAATACTTTCTGGAACCGTCTCTCCAGCGCTTTGTCCTTTTCCATATACTTTCTGTACTCATCAAGGGTTGTCGCGCCGATGCAGTGCAGCTCGCCTCTGGCCAGCTTCGGCTTCAGCAGGTTGCCGGCGTCCAT
>ONJN01000047.1 GCA_900318155.1 uncultured Eubacteriales bacterium | reverse complement strand
TGTCAGCGTTGTTTTACCGTGATCGACGTGTCCGATCGTACCGATGTTAATATGCGGTTTGGTCCTTTCAAATTTCTGTTTTGCCATTTTATTTCCTCCTGAATATTAAGGTATATTGTGTTTCTTAATTGGTTTAACTGCCTTTTGCCGCCTTTTTCGCAGCCAGTCGGCAGAATAAATAAAACTATCGCGCTATTTTACTACTTTTTCCATCAGGCTTTCCGGTAATTTGTCGAAATGATCAAACTGCATTACATATGTTCCGCGTCCCTGCGTTCTTGAACGCAGATCTGTCGCATAACCAAACATTTCCGACAAAGGGACCATCGCTCTGATTTCTACTGCGCCTTTGTCCATATCCGAGCCTTCAATCCTGCCTCTTCTTCCGGACAGGTCTCCGATTACATCACCCATATAATTATCCGGAACGGTGACTTCAACCTTAAAAATCGGTTCAAGCAACACCGAACCCGCTTTTTGAACGGCCTCTCTGAAAGCCATGGATGCCGCAATCTTAAACGCCATTTCCGACGAGTCGACTTCATGATAAGAACCGTCGTACAGTTCTACGCCAACATCAACGACATTGTATCCTGCAATCGGGCCAGTTTCCATTGCTTCTTTGATTCCTTCTTCGATCGGGCCAAAATATTCTTTCGGAATCGCTCCGCCGATGATGGAATTTTTGAATTCAAATCCTTCGCCCGGTTCTCTCGGATAAACTCTGATTTTGACATGTCCGTACTGACCGTGACCACCTGACTGTTTTGCATATTTATGATCAACGTCAGCTTCTTTTGTGATCGTCTCCTTATATGAAACCTGCGGCCTTCCGACATTTGCCTCAACTTTGAATTCCCGCAGCAGTCTGTCCACGATGATCTCGAGATGGAGCTCTCCCATTCCGGCGATGATCGTCTGTCCGGTATCTTCATTGGTGTAGGTCCGGAATGTCGGATCTTCTTCCGCCAGCTTCTGGAGTGCAATGCCCATTTTTTCCTGACCGGCCTTTGTCCTCGGTTCAATTGCGATTTCAATTACCGGATCAGGGAATTCCATGGATTCAAGAACGATTTCATTCTTTTCATCACAAAGTGTGTCTCCCGTCGTCGTATTTTTCAGTCCCACTGCGGCGGCGATATCGCCTGAGTAGACTTTGTCGATTTCTTCTCGTTTGTTGGCATGCATCTGCAGAATCCTGCCGATTCTTTCTCTGCCGCCCTTGTTGGAATTGTATATGTATGAGCCTGAGTCAAGTGTTCCTGAATAAACTCTGAAAAACGCAAGCTTGCCGACGTGCGGATCAGTCATGATTTTAAAGGCCAGCGCTGCGAAAGGTTCTTCATCTGAAGCCGGACGCGCGTCTTCTTCACCGGTTTCAGGATTAAGTCCTGTAATCGCAGGTATATCGACCGGCGACGGCATATAGTCTACAATACCGTCAAGCAACATCTGCACACCTTTATTCTTATATGCGGAACCACACATCACAGGAACCATATTGTTTGAAATCGTCTGTTTGCGAATGACAGCTCTGATCTCCTCTGATGTAAACTCTTCGCCTTCGAGATATTTCATCATAAGATCTTCATCACATTCCGCAACAGCTTCAATCAGTTTATCTCTCCACTTCTGTGAAAGCTCCGCCATATCATCCGGAATAGCCTCTTCATCAATTTCAGTTCCGAGTTTATCTTCATAAATCTCAGCTTTCATTTCGATGAGGTCAATGATTCCTCTGAAAGATGCTTCTGCGCCAACCGGAAGCTGTACAGCGACCGGGTTTGCCTTAAGCCGCTCTTTGACCTGTTCAATAACTCCGTAGAAATCCGCGCCCATGACGTCCATCTTGTTAATGAAAATCATTCTTGGTACGCCGTATCTTTCCGCCTGTCTCCATACAGTTTCTGACTGGGGTTCCACGCCGCCCTTTGCGGCAAGAACCGTAACGGCTCCGTCCAGCACTCGAAGCGAGCGCTCAACCTCTACTGTAAAGTCAACGTGCCCCGGTGTATCGATAATATTGATTCTGTGTTCTTTCCAGTGTGCAGTAGTAGCAGCAGAGGTAATCGTGATTCCACGTTCCTGCTCCTGATCCATCCAGTCCATCTGGGAAGCTCCATCGTGAGTCTCCCCGATTCTATGTGTTTTGCCTGTATAGAAGAGGATACGTTCGGTGACTGTGGTCTTTCCTGCGTCGATATGCGCCATAATTCCAATATTTCTGGTTCTCTCTAACGGAAATTCTCTGCCAGCCATTTTTCCTCCATTTCTGCCTGTGTTTTTTACCTTATGCGGTCAGGGTTCCCTATCCAAAAGCAACAACCGCCGATACTCTTTAAAAGCATCAGACGACGCATTCCTGACGGGATACCCGGCTGACACCGGTTACCATCTGAAATGAGCAAATGCCTTATTGGCTTCTGCCATCTTATGGGTATCTTCTCTTCTCTTAACACTTGCACCTGTATTATTTGCGGCATCCATCAGTTCCCTGGCAAGTCTTTCAGCCATTGTTCTCTCTCCTCTTGCTCTTGTGAACTTTGTCAGCCATCTTAAACCCAATGTCTGGCGTCTTGCAGGTCTTACCTCTACAGGAACCTGATAGTTTGCACCGCCGACTCTTCTTGCCTTTACTTCAAGTACAGGCATAATGTTATCCATTGCTTCATTAAAGACTTCCATCGGCTCTCTGCCTGTTTTTTCCTTAATCTGATCGAAGGCTGAGTACACGATTCTCTGTGCTACACTCTTTTTGCCGTCCAGCATGATGCTGTTGATCAGTTTTGATACGACAACGCTGCCGTAAACAGGATCCGGAAGTACTTCACGTTTTGGTGTTTTACCTTTTCTTGGCACTTCTTTTCCTCCCTTGCTTGTTATCTTTGCGTATAACTTCGTTGCTGCTCATTCGCTCGTCGGTCACGTACCATCAGCACGTTCCCTCCTCGCTCTTTCGCGCACCTTGTTCTACGCAAAGCTACCTGCGCAAGCCGGTTCTCGGTTTGCGTCTTCCGCTTTGCGTCTCGATTCGGCTCC
The DNA here is from genome assembly GCA_900318155.1 of uncultured Eubacteriales bacterium. Lineage (GTDB taxonomy): Bacteria > Bacillota > Clostridia > Peptostreptococcales > Anaerovoracaceae > Aminicella. The sequence continues at coordinate 17,848 of ONJN01000047.1, read as the reverse complement.
GGTCACGCACCATCAGTACGTTCCCTCCTCGCTCTTTCGCGCGCCTTGTTCTACGCAAATTATCACAACAATGATGTGTGATTGCTCGACTTTCTTCACCCGCCCGCACCGGACCTGGGTCAGGTGCGTAATAAAGCGGATTACTCTGCGCATCCCGGCAATCTTGTGGATACGCAGTCTGTCCGGGGGTACTCAGCACAATTTGTCCGGAATCATCCGGATTATGCTGCGGCGCTCAATATATTAAGGGTAATAATGCCTATTTATATTAAGGGCTCTTTCCCGATTTTAAGTGATTTCTCTGATACCTTATTTTTTTGGTCTCTTCGCACCATATTTGGAACGTGCCTGTCCTCTGTCGGCAACGCCGGCAGTATCGAGGGTTCCTCTGACGATATGATATCTTACACCCGGAAGATCCTTGACTCTTCCGCCTCTGATCAGAACGACACTGTGTTCCTGGAGATTATGTCCGATTCCAGGGATGTATGCCGAAACTTCGATACCATTTGTCAGACGTACTCTGGCAACTTTTCTGAGTGCAGAGTTCGGTTTCTTAGGAGTAACTGTCTTTACTGAAGTGCATACGCCTCTTTTCTGAGGGGAATAGTTGTCTGTAGCAACACGTCTCAGTGAATTCATACCTTTTCCCAGCGCAGGCGCACCTGACTTCTTGACAGAGCTCTGTCTGCCCTCGCGTACTAACTGATTAATAGTAGGCATTATTTTCTCCTTTCTTTAAAAATATTTGCACAATTAAATCGACCCTGGAAGTTTCGCAGGGTCAATTTAATCAGAACTGTCGAATATTCTATCATATAGGGCGGCTTATTGCAACAAATATTTCACTCTTTTTCGATCGTGAGCAAAACCTGTATCCATGGCCGGAAAGCCCTTTCTTTGTCTGCGCTGCCGCACCTTTCAGCATATCTTCAGTCTATTGTTTCATTATTATTTAATTCATATACGATCATTCAGCCGCCGGCTGATCATCATCCGCATAAACAACAGAAATACCTTCCGGGATCGCCGTAATCTCTTCGTCATCCGGTTCCTCATCATCCCGAACTGCGTCTTCCAAATCATCGTTTTCCCCGATTTCTCTGAAGTCAGCCTCTTCCGTCGCGACATCGTCCATCTCTGAATCATCTTCTGCAGCATATTCTTCATCATCCAAAGAGAACACTTCATCATCCGGAATATCATCCTGTTCCGACCGCTCATGATAAATCACGCTGCTTTCCTCTTCAGTAAGCTCTACCCGCTGTTCATCGGCAAAATCTCTGAAACGGGCTTCCGGTCTGTTCGCGTCAAATCTGACCTTTTCATGATTCTCCGGCTTTTTGTCGAAAGATTCCATGTACTCGGTATTTTCCCCGTAATCGACCTCAACCTGTCTGTAGGTTCTCATGCCGGTTCCCGCCGGGATGAGTTTTCCGATGATGACATTTTCCTTCAGGCCCTGCAGATGATCCGTCTTTCCTTTGACCGCCGCATCGGTGAGAACCTTTGTCGTCTCCTGGAAAGATGCCGCTGACAGGAAGGAACTCGTGGCCAGCGATGCTTTGGTAATTCCGAGAAGAAGACGTTCGCTTACGCAAGGCTCACCTTCTTCTTCAATGGCCTTTGCATTCGCCTCTTCAATATCCGTGATGCCGTACATTCCGCCCGGGAGCAGATCTGTCGTTCCCGGATCCTCGACTTTATACTTGGAAAGCATCTGGCTTACGATAATCTCAATGTGCTTATCATTGATATCTACACCCTGGCTCCTGTATACACGCTGACATTCCTTGATCAGGTAATCGTAGACTCCCTCGACGCCCTTCAGTTTGAAGATGTCGTGCGGGTTAAGCGGGCCGGCAGTGATATTTGTTCCGGCTTCCACTCTGTCACCAGGTTGAACAACCAGTCTCGCGCCGTACGGTACCTCGTAAGTTTTGAAAAGGTCTTCACCTTCATCGACATAGTCATTCTTCACTATTACGTCAGACTTATTGTCCGGACGCGGATTGATTTCCTGAACAACGCCGTCAGCCTCGCAGATTACCGCGACACCCTTTGGCTTCCGTGATTCGAAAAGCTCTTCAACTCGCGGAAGACCCTGTGTGATATCGCTTCCCGCTACGCCGCCGGTATGGAACGTTCTCATTGTCAGCTGCGTACCCGGTTCTCCGATCGACTGGGCCGCAATGATTCCGACTGCTTCACCGATGTTGACCTGATCACCGGTAGCCAGGTTTCGTCCGTAGCAACGGGCGCAGACGCCGGTTTTGCTTTTGCAGGTCATGACAGAGCGGATTTTTACGCTCTCAATACCGCATGCGTCGATCTCATCGGCTTTTTCTTCATCGATTTCATCATTTCTGGCTGCGATGATTTCTCCTGTAAGCGGATTTACGATATCCTCAGCGGCAGTTCTTCCGGTGATCCGGTCCTTCAGCCGTTCGAGAACTTCTTTTTCGTCGACAAAAGCTTTCACGACAACGCCGTCCTCTGTTCCACAATCGAATTCTCTGACAATAACGTTATGCGAAACATCTACAAGCCTTCTCGTCAGATAGCCGGAGTCAGCCGTTCTCAGCGCGGTATCTGCCAGGCCTTTTCTGGCGCCGTTTGAGGATATAAAGTACTCCAGGATCGTCAGACCTTCACGGAAATTGGCTTTGATCGGAATCTCAATCGTCTTACCGGTCGCGGTTCCCATCAGCCCTCGCATTCCGCCGATCTGTCTCATCTGACTCTTGTTTCCCCGCGCGCCGGATGTCGCCATGATATAAAGATTGTTTGACGGATCGAGCGAATCCATCAGCGCATTCGCGACATTGTCCGTAGCCGCATCCCAGACTTTCTTCTGTTGATCCCATCTTTCGCTGTTAGAAATCAGACCCCTTCTGTAAGCCATTTCATATCTATCAACTTCTTCCTGAGCATCGCTGACAATCTTCCATTTAGTGTCCGGAATCTTCATATCGTCAATTCCGATCGTCGTGGCAGCAATAGTCGAATACTTATATCCCATGCCTTTGATATAATCAAGCATCAGCACAGTTTCTGTATTTTCATGGACCTTAAAACATTTTTCAATAATATTGCCCAGACTTTTCTTTTCACAGAGAAAATCAACTTCCAGCGAATATGGATCCCTGTTTCGATCGATAAAGCCGAGATCCTGAGGAATTCCCTGGTTGAAGATGAAACGCCCGACTGTTGATTCAACGACCTTGCCGCGTTTATCATCCTCGCCGGCGTAAAGTCTGACTTTTACCTTTGCATGAATATCTACAACATGACTTTGATAAGCCATCAGCATTTCATTGATATCGGCAAAGATCTTTCCGTCACCGTTTACCGGAACCCTTCGGAATCCTTCGTCAGAATTCTTTCTGACGGTTTCCGGATCGTTGAATTCATCCAGCGCAAAAATCGTTTTCTCCTCGCCGTCAACCACCACTGTTTTAACCACGTCACCCGGATACGTCAGATAATAAGATCCAAGAATCATATCCTGCGTTGGTGTCGTGATCGGCGAGCCGTCCTTTGGCGCGAGAATGTTGTTTGCCGAAAGCATCAGGAAACGTGCTTCCGCCTGTGCCTCAACCGACAAAGGAACATGGATCGCCATCTGGTCGCCGTCAAAGTCGGCGTTGAACGGCGTACAAACCAGCGGATGCAGTTTGATTGCCTTGCCCTCGACCAGGACCGGCTCAAAAGCCTGAATCCCGAGTCTGTGAAGTGTCGGGGCACGATTCAACATGACCGGATGCTCTTTGATGACATCCTCAAGGACTTCCCATACTTCTGATTTGCCTTTTTCTACAATACGTTTGGCGTTCTTGATGTTGTGTGCGTAACCGTTTTCAACCAGCTCCTTCATAATAAACGGTTTGAACAGTTCCAGCGCCATCGTCTTAGGCACGCCACACTGATAGAATTTCAATTCCGGTCCGACAACGATAACCGAACGTCCTGAATAATCAACACGTTTTCCCAAAAGATTCTGTCTGAACCGGCCCTGTTTTCCCTTCAGCATATCGGAAAGCGACTTCAGTGCCCTTCCACCCGGTCCCGAAACCGGTCTTCCACGTCTTCCGTTGTCGATCAGAGCATCGACGGCTTCCTGAAGCATTCTTTTTTCATTTCTGATAATGATATCCGGAGCGCCGAGTTCCATCAGCCTCTTCAATCGATTATTTCTGTTAATGACCCGTCTGTAAAGATCGTTCAGATCCGATGTGGCAAAACGACCACCGTCAAGAGGTACCATCGGTCTCAGGTCCGGTGGAATAACCGGAACAACTTCCAGAATCATCCATTCCGGTCTGTTGTTTGATTTTCTCAGGGCCTCAACGACTTCAAGCCTTCTGACGATCTTTGTTCTTTTCTGTCCGGACGCCCTCTTCAGCTGATCGCGGAGAGCCGCGGAAAGCTCATCAAGATCAATATTCTGCAACAGTTCTCTGATCGCTTCCGCACCCATTCCCGCATGGAAAGAAAGGCCGCGGTCTTTCATGTCTCTATACTGAGATTCTGAAATGATCTGCTTTTCAACAAGCCCTGTTTCTGTTTCATCGCCCGGATCCAGCACGATGTATGCGGCAAAGTACAAAACTCTTTCCAGATTTCTCGGTGTGATATCGAGAATCAGTCCCATTCTGGACGGGATTCCTTTGAAATACCATATATGAGATACCGGGGCCGCAAGCCGGATATGCCCCATTCTTTCTCTTCTGACCTTTGACTTGGTGACTTCAACGCCGCAGTTATTACAAACGATTCCTTTATAGCGAATTCTCTTATATTTTCCGCAGGTACATTCCCAGTCTTTGACCGGTCCGAAAATCCTTTCACAGAACAATCCGTCTTTTTCCGGTTTCAGCGTTCTGTAATTGATTGTTTCAGGTTTTGTGACTTCTCCGTGTGACCATTCCAGGATTTTCTCAGTAGAAGCCAGCTTTATCTGGAGTGACTCAAATTTACTTGATTCAACATATACGTTTTCATTCTTATCATTCACAGACCTGCACCCCTTTCTTACATCTCGCTGTTTTCCCAAGGCGGCGCGGATTCTTCAGTCTGATCCGCAATTTCCTCAGTAAAGCCGTTGTCAAGCAACTGTTTGCTCTGTTCTTCCGAATTAGCTCTGATCGTTTTTTCAACAGTTGGTTCATCATTGTCAAGATCATCGACAAGTTCAACTTCATTGTTGTTTCCATCCAGCACCTTGATATCCAGCGCGAGACTCTGGAGTTCCTTGATCAGAACTTTGAATGACTCAGGGATTCCTGCTTCCGGAATGTTTTCGCCTTTGACGATTGCCTCATAGGTTTTGACTCGTCCGACGATGTCATCGGATTTCACTGTAAGGATTTCCTGCAGCGTATATGCCGCGCCGTATGCTTCCAGCGCCCATACCTCCATCTCTCCGAAACGCTGGCCGCCGAACTGCGCTTTTCCGCCCAGCGGCTGCTGCGTTACGAGCGAGTAAGGACCTGTGCTTCTTGCGTGGATCTTGTCATCAACCAGATGATGGAGTTTGAGCATGTACATATATCCGACGGTTACCGGTTTGTCAAAATACTCCCCGGTACGTCCATCCCTCAGCCACAGCTTTCCACTCTCCGGATAACCGCAGTCTACAAGAAGCTCTCTGATATCACTTTCCAGTGCTCCGTCAAAGACCGGCGTCGCAATATACCAGTCTTTTTTCTTTGCCGCAAGGCCGAGATGTACTTCCAGCACCTGCCCTACATTCATCCGGGAAGGTACGCCCAGCGGATTGAGCATCATCTGAAGCGGGGTACCGTCCTCAAGGAAAGGCATGTCTTCTTCCGGCAGAATCTTGGAAACAACACCCTTGTTTCCGTGTCTTCCGGCCATTTTATCTCCGACCTGGATTTTTCTCTTGGTCGCGATGTAGCACCGAACGAGCTTATTGACTCCCGGATTGAGTTCATCCCCGTTTTCACGTGTAAACACCTTAACACCGACAACAATTCCGGTTTCCCCGTGCGGTACACGAAGCGACCCATCTTTAACTTCTCTTGCTTTCTCCCCAAAGATCGCACGAAGCAGCCTTTCTTCCGCGCTCAGATCGTTCTCGCCCTTCGGCGTGACTTTTCCTACCAGAATGTCAGTCGACGTAACTTCAGCTCCGACTCTGATAATTCCTTCTTCATCAAGATCTTTCAAAGCCTCTTCACCAACATTCGGGATGTCTCTGGTGATTTCTTCAGCGCCGAGCTTGGTTACCCGGGCTTCCAGTTCATATTTTACGATATGAATCGACGTCAAAACGTCGTTCATGATTAATTTCTCATTAAGAATGACCGCATCCTCGTAGTTGTAACCTTCCCAGGTCATAAATCCGATCAGGATATTCTTTCCGAGGGATATCTCGCCGAGATCTGTGGACGGTCCGTCCGCAATTACTTCCCCCGCCTCGACATGTTCGCCATGGCTGACGATCGGTCTCTGGTTGATACAGGTTCCCTGATTTGAACGTTTGAATTTCAGCAGGGTATACTCATCCTGTCCTTCTCCGTCATCCCGCGCGACTACGATATTATCGGCATCAACAAATTCTACCGTACCGGAATGTTTCGCAAGGATCACCACCCCGGAATCGCGGGCGGCTTTATACTCGATACCAGTGCCGACATACGGCGCTTCCGTCACGAGAAGCGGAACGGCCTGACGCTGCATGTTGGAACCCATCAGCGCACGGTTCGCGTCGTCATTCTCCAGGAATGGAATCATCGCGGACGCCACAGAAACAACCTGCTTCGGCGAAACATCCATCATGTCAATCTTCTCTTTTGGGAACAAAGCGATTTCACCGCCGACGCCTCTGGCCGCGATCTTGTCATTCAGGAAATGTCCTTCCTCATCCAGCGGCTCATTTGCCTGCGCAATGATCAGCTGTTCTTCTTCATCCGCCGTAATATAACGGACATCTCTGGAAACGACTCCTTTTTCTTTGTCTACGATTCTGTAAGGCGTCTCGATAAAACCATATTTATTGATCACGCCGTATGTGGTCAGCGAGCCGATCAGTCCGATGTTCGGTCCTTCCGGCGTCTCAATCGGACACATTCTTCCATAATGGGAATGATGAATATCGCGCACCTCAAATCCGGCTCTGTCCCTGGTCAATCCGCCCGGCCCGAGTGCCGACAATCTTCTCTTATGCGTCAGCTCCGACAAAGGGTTATTCTGATCCATAAACTGTGAGAGCTGTGAACTGCCGAAAAACTCTTTGACTGCGGCCACGACCGGTCTGGTGTTTACCAGCGCCTGCGGCGTTGTCTGTTCGACGTCATTGATTGTCATTCTGTCACGGACAACTCGTTCCATTCTTGAAAGACCGATCCGGAACTGGTTCTGCAAAAGCTCTCCGACACTTCTCAATCTTCTGTTCCCAAGATGATCGATGTCGTCGATGTTGCCGATTCCATAGTTAAGATTTAAAATATAGCTTACCGACGCAATGATATCTGCCATGATGATATGCTTCGGTGATAATTCATCTTTTTTTGCGGCCAATCTCTTCTTCAATTCATGATCATCGAGTTCTTCCGCAAGAATCTCCCGGAGTACAGGATAATAAACCTCATCCTCCGGAATCTTCAAATCAGAGATATCGATATCTCTCCCCTTGATATATTCTTTCAGATCGACAAAACGATTTCCGATAACCTTCGTTTCAATCGAATCGTCGTTCCTGCCTGCAACCGTAACGAATTCTATACCAGCGTTCTGAATCATTCTCGCCGTTTTATCCGTAATGACACCGCCTCTTTCTACCAGGATCTCACCGGTATTTGGATCGATGACATCAATCGCGGCAGTCGCGTTCCGGATACGGTTGTATATACCCAGTTTCTTATTGTACTTATACCGGCCCACATGTGACAGATCGTATCTTCTTTCGTCAAAAAACAAAGATGTCAATAGCGATTTGGCGCTGTCCACCGTAGGTGGCTCTCCGGGTCTCAGTTTTTTATACAGTTCTTTCAGAGCGCTCTCATTATCGGTTGTCGTATCCTTTTCAAGCGTCAGCATCAGTCTGCGATCCGCGCCGAACGTGCTGATAATCTCTTCATTGGTACCCATACCGAGTGCCCTGAGCAAAATAGTCAGTGGCTGTTTCCTTGTCCTGTCAACACGAACAGAAACAATCTCATTGGAATCAGTCTCATATTCAATCCAGGCTCCTCTGTTTGGAATAATCTGTGATGAATAGAGCTGTTTATTGGATTTATCCGTTTCCACTTTAAAATAAGGACCCGGTGATCGGACAAGCTGTGTAACAATGACTCTTTCAGCGCCATTATATATAAAGGTTCCCTGCTCTGTCATAAGCGGGAAATCGCCCATGAATACTTCCTGTTCCTTTACTTCACCGGTCTCCCTGTTGACAAGGCGTACTTTCACCTTCAACGGAGCCGAGTATGTCGTATCCCTCTCTTTCGCTTCTTCCTGACCGTACTTAGGATCTTCATCCAGCTTATAGTCGAGGAAATCAAGACTGAGATTTCCGGCGTAATCTCTGATCGGCGAAACATCTTCAAACACTTCCTTCAGTCCCTCTTCAAGGAACCACTTATAAGACTTGGTCTGAATATCGATCAGATTCGGCATTGGCCATACCTCATTGATCTTACCGAACGACATACGTTCTTTTCTGCCAACTGGAATTGGTTTAGGCATTCTTATCACTCCTTATATCCTGTCGCTAACGTATTTGCATGGCAGTCTATTATTATACCTAAGAACTGTCAATTGGTCAACAAAAAACACTCGTTCTTATCAAACTTTTTTGTCAAAATCGAGCGATTTAAGAAATAAAAAGGGACCGGTCTTCCGAATTCTCATCAGACCGGTCCTGATTCCTGTTTCTTGTATTGTCTTCCGCCGATTATTTGAGTTCGATCGTAGCGCCGACTTCTTCAAGTTTCGCTTTGATTTCGTCAGCCTCAGCCTTTTCAACGTCTTCCTTGACGTTTGCAGGAGCGCTGTCAACCAGTGCCTTGGCATCCTTGAGTCCGAGACCAGTGATCTCTCTGACAACCTTGATAACCTTAATCTTTTCCTGGCCGATTTCAGCGAGTACAACTGTGAATGCACTCTGCTCATCGCCGCCGCCTGCTGCTGCGCCGTCTACTGGTCCTACGGCTACAGGTGCTGCTGCAGATACGCCGAATTCTTCTTCACATGCTTTAACGAGTTCGTTCAGTTCAAGAACGGACATATTCTTTATCGCTTCAATGATCTGGTCTTTATCCATCGTATTTCTCCTTCTTTAAATATTAATCTGAATATCTGTTTAAGATTAACGGTTTCTTTATAATAATTATTCTGCAGGGGCTTCTTCTGCCGGCGCCGCCTCAGGTGCAGGCGCTTCTGCGGCAGGCGCAGCTTCCTCAACCGGTGCTGCCGCACCGTCAGCAGGCTTTTCGTCCGCAATTGCCGCAAGCGTTCTGACAAAGGCGCCGATCGGGCTCTGGATGCTTCCGAGGAATTTTGCCAGCAGGACTTCTCTTGACGGGATATCCGCAATCTGCTGAATGCCGTCTTTGTCATAAAAAGTACCTTCTACGATACCGGCTTTAAATTCCATTTTATTTGTTTTCTTTATCGCTTCCTTCAGAACTCTTGCCGGAGCTGTTGCATCATCCTTACTGATTGCAATCGCACTCGGTCCGCTCATGACTTCCGAAAGCTGTTCAAACTCTGTGCCCGCTACAGCTCGTTTCATCAGTGTATTTTTATATACACTATAATCGACATCTGCTTCACGGAGAGCTTTTCTCATTTCATCTGCCTCTGCAACAGTGATTCCCATGTAGTCAATAAGAACTGCAGACTGAGCGCCTTCCAGCTTACCTTTGATTTCATCTATGATCAGCTGCTTTTGTTTTTTTGCTTCTTCAGACATCTGTTCTCCTTTCTGTTTCCGGAATCATCCGGAACACGAATATTTGTACTCAATATAGTAAACCCCGTCGTAAACAGACGGGGCCGATCTTTCTATATATCGTACCTCGGCGGGAAATTAAGCTTTACGCACCCGCTGTCTACGGTGATTATTTTCCTATTCAGTATTTCAGCTTACTGCTGTCCGAGTCCTGCCGGATTGACTTTGACTCCAGGTCCCATCGTCGGTGCTATAACAACACTCTTCAGATACTGACCCTTTGCGGCAGACGGTTTTGCTTTAACCAGCGCGGTGATCAGGGCATTAAAGTTCTCCTGCAGTTTTTCTGTGCCAAAGGACTTTTTGCCGATCACGGTATGAACGATGTTCTGTTTGTCGAGACGATACTCAACTTTACCAGCTTTAATCTCAGCAAGCGCTTTATCCAGTTCCATTGTAACGGTTCCGGACTTAGGGTTCGGCATCATACCCTTAGGGCCGAGCAGCCTTCCGAGTTTACCGACAACCTTCATCATATCCGGTGTCGCAACGACAACATCGAAATCAAACCAGTTTTCTTTCTGGATTTTCTCTGCGAGTTCTTCACCGCCGACATAATCAGCACCTGCGTTCTGTGCTTCTTCAGCCTTAGGACCCTTGGCAAATGCAAGAACTCTTACTTCTTTTCCTGTTCCGTTCGGAAGCACTACAGCTCCTCTGACCTGCTGATCCGCATGTCTTCCGTCAACACCGAGTCTTACGTGGATCTCGATTGTCTCATCAAACTTTGCGCTTGATACTTCCGTAACAAGCTTCAGCGCTTCAGGCAGCTCATAAAGAGCAGTTTTATCAAACTTTTCCAGTTTTGCCTTATAATTCTTTCCTCTTTTCGGCATTTGTTTCCTCCTCGTGGTTCAAACGAGTGCCTCAGCTCTGCTGTGCATCTCTCCCACAATCAATTATCCTTCTATAACGATACCCATACTTTTAGCTGTGCCGACAATCATGCTTGCAGCAGCTTCAGGTGACGCAACGTTCAGATCCGGCATCTTGATTTTGGCGATCTCTTCAACCTGCGCCATAGTCAGTGTCGCGACCTTAACCCTGTTCGGCTCTCCGGAAGCCGCTTCCAGTCCGGCCGCTTTCTTCAGCAGTACTGCCGCAGGCGGCGTCTTCGTAATGAATGAGAACGATCTGTCTGCGTAAACTGTGATTACAACAGGGATAATCATTCCTGGCTGGTCCTGCGTCTTCGCATTGAACTGCTTACAAAAATCCATGATATTGACTCCATGCTGACCCAGCGCCGGTCCTACCGGTGGTGCCGGGTTTGCCTTTCCGGCTTCGATCTGAAGCTTAATATAGCCCTCGATTTTCTTTGCCATCGTGTTCCTCCTTTCCTACTGTAATTTGTCGACCTGAGCAAATTCAAGTTCGACTGGTGTATCTCTTCCGAACATTGAGATCCTGACGTTGAGTACCTGCTTATCCGGGTTGATATCCAGAACTTCTCCCATGAAGCTCTCGAACGGTCCGCTGATTACACGTACGACATCTCCGACCTTAACGTCCAGATCGATATCTACTTTTTCAATTCCCATACGGGCAACTTCCTCCGGCGTAAGCGGCGTCGGCTCTGAACCGTGTCCGACAAAACCGGTCACACCCTGTGTATTTCTAACCAGATACCATGTCTCATTAGTAACAATCATTTTAATAATCACATATCCCGGGAAAATCTTTCTTTTCTTCTTTCTGGTCGTTTTATGTCCTTTTCCGTCATCCTTGATTTCAATGACATCTTCCGTCGGGACAGTGATTTCCATAATCAGATCCTGCATGGCACGGTTCTCGACCATTTTTTCAATGTTTGCCTTTACTTTATTCTCATGCCCCGAGTACGTGTGAACCACATACCATTTGGCCTGACCATCTCCTCTCAGGCCCTCACCTTCAAGGGGCGAAAGAATATTATTGGTATTCTTGTTCTCGATCTCTGACATTTATAAACCTTCTTCTGCCGAAAAACGGTTATTTTGGTATATTGCTTGCCAGATTGATTCCAAGCGTTTTATACATCAACGCAAGGAATCCGTGATCAAGCAGAAAAAATCCAAGAGTGAACACCGCACATGTCACCAGAACGACAACAGTATAGACGCCGAGTTCTTCACGCGTCGGCCATACAACCTTGCTCATCTCACGACGAACGCCCTTCCAGAAAGCTCCGAACGGTTCCTTTTTTTTCTTTTTCTGGGCCGCCATACTGCTTCTGCGAGCCTGCTCAACCATTCTCTGACGATCAGACTTAGTACTGTTTCCGGCACCGCCGGCATTTCCCGTTTTTCCCTTTTTCTTCTTGTTCCCTTTCTTTTTAGCCATTCGGCGCTCCTTATTTAGTCTCCTTATGAGCAGTCTGCTTTCTGCAGAACGGGCAGTACTTCTTCATTTCCATACGATCAGGGTTGTTCTGTTTATTCTTCATTGTATTATAATTTCTCTGTTTGCATTCCTGACATGCTAACGTTACCTTAACACGCATACTGTAAAACCTCCGTTTTCAATAAAATTCAGAGCCGGGAACCGGCTCTGTTATTATCTCATAAAGTCACGAAATAACTATACAATAATATAACGTCAATGTCAACCGATATTCTCGACTTCTTTTATGACATCGATCGCCTTATTCAGACTTTTTTTGTCCGGATTCAAAACGTACACATTATAAGAACCCGTCGAATAACACTGGCCAAAGGAATTCTCGCCTGTGATATTCTGTTTTTTAATATCCCATTTATATCCGCCGGCGAGCTGCATCTTAATAATCTTTCTGATTTCAGACTGCGTCATGTTGATGCGGATATATTTTTTACAGGAATCAAGGATCTGCATATACTTTGTCAGAATCGTATAACTACCGGTCGCCTTTTTAATGATCGCTTCCATGATTTTGGCCTGATCCTTGTTCCGCTGCCGGTCGCCATCTTTAAAGGCTTTTCTTTCTCTGGCAAAAGCCAGCGCTTCATTCCCGTTCAGATGGATCTTGCCTTTTTTAAAATGATAATGCGCCTGTCCGTGCGTGTCAAATTCATAATCGGAAACCACATCGATCCCGCCGATCGCATTAATAAATTTCTTTACTGTCGAATAATTAACCTTCACGTAATAGTTCATGTCCAGCCCGGTCAGTTTTTCCACAGATTTCAGGGTCTGTGCGATCCCGTATATGCCTGTATGTGTAAGCTTATCCGGCGGTGCGGATTTCTGACCTGCGAGTCTGATTCTGCAGTCCCTTGGAATGGACGTTAAAACGATTTTCTTTGTCTGCGGATTCACAGTAATGATCATGTTAACATCGGAACGCGATGTCGTATCGATATTGCCGTTCACATCCAGTCCGCTCAGATAAATATTATAAGGTTTCTTTGTAACATTTACGTTTTTGGAGAGATCCTGTTTGGACATCTTTACTTTTATTGTATAAATTCTTCTGGCGTTGAGCTGAAAACTCTTATCACTTTCACAGATGGCTTCATAATGACCGGAACTGATCACTGCTGCCGGCAGCGTTTTATTCACAATCCGTTTTCCGATATCCTGAAGGTCTCTGATTTTGTCGTAATTCACTTTTTCCTTTGATTTCAGCTGTGCCAGCGCATTCTTATAATTAACGTCATCCGAGTTGAACATAGCAACGGATTTGCCCTCCAGATCACCGACTTTTTTCACATCAGAATTCCTGTGAGAAACCACATAATAGATCTCCGTCTGCTGATCCGACTCTGTGATATCCGAAAAAAAACTCGAAGTTCCGGCCAGATTGAAGGACAACACCAGACACACGACGATCAGAAACCCTCCGACCCCCATCGCGATGATTTTCCTTGTGCTCTTAAACACATTAAAATACAACGTCGGAAAAAGGATCAGGCTAAGCACCGACATGACCGCGAGAATCATACAGGTCATCGTCTGGGGCAAAATGTCTGCCCGCAGCAGCTCAATCGCAAATAAAACAAAGATCAGGCAGTAAACCATGGAAAAGATCTTCGCCGTTTTTACAATTCTTTCTCTTTTCAGCTTTTCTTCCGGTGTCATCAGGCGACGTGCGGACACTGCCGAAGTACCTTTCACTTTTTTTCTTTTACGGGTTCCTTGTCCGGACCGTTTCTTTCGATTCACCATCCAATTCGCCAGAAGAAGCGCGGCAATACTTTTTTTCGCCCCGGCAACGGATTTACCCGCGGCCGGTTTCTTTTTCTTTTTAACGATTTTTTTCCTGGCGGTTTTTTTACGGCTTTTTCTCCCCTTATGCGCTGGCTGTGCCCCGGTACCGGTCGCTTTCTCTCCCGGAGACCAGTATTCTTCAACGGTATTGTCAATGCCGATCCGATCCAGACGAACACGTTCCCTCTGCGGCTGATGACCTTCCGGTCTCGGCCTTGATGGCCGGGATCTGGCTGACCGGTATTCATCAGGTACATACCCGTATTCGCCGATCCGGTCCAGACGGACCCTTCCGGGTCTTTTTCTGTCCAGGAGATCACTGTCATTTCCTGATCTGTACAGCCGATCCCGATACGGCCCTCTATAATCACTCATAACTTTGTCCTCTCTCTGTCTCCTCTGACCTCTTTTGTCATCTTATTTCTGGCCGGTCCGTTATTATTACCGATGTCCGTAATTCAAAATTATATCCGTAAATCGTTCATCTTGCAATAAGATGATACAGGTTTCTGAAAATGCGCTCCGCTCCCTGAAAAAAGTCTTCTACCGACGATACAACTAAAGGTTTTAATTCGCCTGAAAAAAATGACATGATTGCAAAATAGCGATCATGCCAGTTTTTCTTTGACTTCCGAGGTTTTCACTGCCCGATTCATTTATATACGATAGTTCAGTATTGATTGTCAGAAAACCAAAAGAATCAGCAGGACATCAATCTCTCCTCCTTCCTGATATTGCCGAACGTAATAAGCAGCAGGATAATACCGATCAGCAATACCACAAGATCAGTAATCATCTGTGCGTAAAATACGCCCTGAACGGGAACCGTAAACAATTTCGGCAATAGTACAACCAGAGGCAGAAACAGCAACACCTGCCGCAGTAACGCCATAGCTGAAGCAGCTCCAGCTTTGCCAATTGCCTGGAAGAAGGTAATTGCAAGGATTAATACACCATAACTGATATAGGTTGTGAACAATACTCTCAGCATTGGCGCACCCTGGATGCAGATCGATTCGTTCGTAATAAACATGCTCAGCATTCCCTTAGGCGCAAGCATAGTCGGAAGATAGAACACCATTGCCAGAATCGTTGCTGCGACCATAAAGACTTTTGTGAAGGATCTTACCCTGTCATACTGCTTCGCACCATAGTTAGTACCGATGGCCGGCTGGAACCCCTGACTGATCCCCCACAGCGGGATGAACGCAAACGCCTGAAGGCTCAGGCACGCGCCAAGAATCGTCTGCCAACTGCTACCGCCCCATGTGGCCGCCGTGTTGTACATAATGGTCTGCTGCACCATGGACATCACCTGCATCAGCATAGCAGATACACCAACACTGAGCACCGGTCCGACCAGGTTGCCGTGAATTCTGATTTTGTGGATCCGAACATTGTCGCTCTTCTTTATAAAATACCAAAGCGTAAAGGATGCCTGCAGTATCTGGGGAATCACCGTTGCCCAGGCTGCGCCAAGGATACCGTTCTCCTTACCCATAACAGAGATGAGCAGCGGATCCAGGGCGATATTCAGCAGCGCTCCTGCCGCCATGATTCCCATGGCGGTCTTCAACTTTCCTTCGCCTCGCATTACCATGTTGGCAGACTGGGCAAAGTTGACAAAGAGAGACCCGATAAAAACCACTTTAAGGTATCTTTCAGCCTGAATCAGGATATCGCCTCTTGCCCCGGAAAGACTCAGCAACCTCACAGTGAAAAGTTCACCCACCACTGTCATAAGCAGGGACAACAGGAGAATCAGTGCGATCAGGTTGCCCATGATCCGGCTGATTGTTTCCTGATCTTTCCGCCCTACAGCTCTTGACAGAACTGAAGCTGATCCCGTACCAATCAAAGTGGCGATTCCACTGTTCATTAGCGTAAAGGGATAGGAGACTTTCACTGCTGTCATCGCCTCCGGTCCGACCATCCGACCCACAAAAACCGCATCCATAAAGTTGTATAAGCCGATGACCACCATACCCAGAATCGCCGGAACGCTCAATGACAACATAGTCTTAAAAGTATTACCGTTCAGCAGTTTCGATCTGGAATCTTGCTTTGCATCCATTTAATTCCACTTCCTTTCTGCAATATTTCTATTTTCCAACTCCTCTTCACTATCCAAAGCTGAAACAGGATCACACAGACTGGTTTATTTCAGCCGTGCTGTTTGTTTCTTCATAACCCTTTCTGCAATCCTCACAGCTAATACAGCAACCGGGATTGTCAGAATCAGCATGACGATAAGAAGCGGGGTATTTGCGATCACCGGTGCCATTTTGTCAGCATACCCGGCAGGCATCTCTTTCAGCGCCGCTTCCAGTGAACCTTTGGTATCTGTCCACCAGTGGGCAGAATACGCATAGAAGCTGAATGCAAAAGGAACGAAACTGAGCCGTACTCCTTTCAAAGTTTCATATCCCTTCATCCTTCTGAAGAGTTCGGCTATAACAGTCACAACTACGATGATGACGACGAGGGCCGGATTCCCCTCTCCTGCAATCAGTCCCACCGCCAGCAAAACTCCATTCAGAAGAACTGCCGCGCCGAAGCGCTGCATGTTCGCGGTGACATAAAGATAGACAAAACTCATCAGCAGCGGCAGAAATGTGCCGGCGTAAGCGTAGCATACCGGATGGATCAGACCGCAGGACGAAGCGAGTACAAACAATAACGGATAAATCACAGCCGCAGTCACGATGCCCGCCATAGAACCTTTTTTCATAATTACAAGTACCTCTTTTCTTTTAGTGTCGGTTAGATTCATCTAACCTATATCCGATAAAAAACGCCTTCGCTGAGAAAAGCGTTGACGGCGTCAATATCCAAAGAATTCTCTCCATGCTTTGGAAAAAAAACGATCCAGAGTATCCGCATAATGCATGGCTTCCTCTCTGGTGAAGTCATGCTCCACCGTCTGAAACACCGCATTGACATTGGTCGTGATCAGAAGATGAAGTTCCTTTTCACTAAAGTTGTTGATCTTCACACCTTGCTGTCTGAGCTCCCTTATGAAAGACAGCGTCGTTTCTTCTTCAAGAACCGCAAGATCATGAAGGAAGGTTTCATACCTGGTACCCTGTGATTTACAGACAATCAGACAAAAGGCATCCAGATGATTATAAATATAATCAACTGCCAGCTTTGCATCTCTTCCGGTATCCCAGCAGCTGAGATCACCCGTTCCGATAAACTGCTCCTGAGCATCCACTTCCTGACGGAATAAATCAAGCAGGCCCTTATAAGCAGGCTCTACCAACGCAGAAAACATGTCTTCCTTACCTGCGAAGTGCTTATACAGACCTGATGCGCTCATACCCGCCGCGGATGCAATCCGACGCACGGAAGCATCATTGAATCCGTATTCAAGAAATTCTGTCATCGCAGCCTCAAGTATCTTTCTGTAGTGAAGTTCCTTATCCCGAATCATGGCGTCTCCTTCGATACAACAAAGCAAACAGTGTTCTCTTGTTATATAGAGTACACCGTTCGCTACGGTTTGTCAAGACCTTTTTGTCGTCCGTGGTTGAGTTTGAAATTTCTTAATCTCAAATTCCTGTCTTTCACCCGTTTACACGTGCGCTCACCGGCGCACGATCACTAAAAAAGGCCGCCCACACCGGGCGGCCCCCTCTTTTATTCAAATCATTCCAACTCTTCCTCTTCGGGTCTCTCTTCTCCGAGTCGGTTCTTTTA
>ONJN01000070.1 GCA_900318155.1 uncultured Eubacteriales bacterium | reverse complement strand
TTTTCATTTTCTGCGTCTGTCAAAGCAGAGTCTCTGGCTTTCGGGGTTGTCAAAGCGGAGACTTCAGTTTCGGCCTTCGGCGTATTTATATCCCTGAAATTCGTCGCTTTCTTCCGGCAATCCAGAATTCTTATTACCGGGATCAGAACGAGGCCGCCGATCAGCGTGCGGATCCCATTATAGGTGAGCGCTCCCAGGTGCGCGCCGTTCTTTTGCGCGACAAAGGCGGTTCCCCAGATAAACGCGGTCAGAAGTAATAAAAGACTGCTTTTTGTCTGTTTACTCATGGTTAAAGAAAGTCCTTTCGTATCGAGATCCGGGTTATGTATGGAACTCGGGTTGAGTATAATGTTTGGGTTTCATGTGGCAATCTGCGTTATATACTGAAATTCAGCCGGTGTGCTGCGCGCTTCCGGAATCCGGACGGAGACTGTTTTCAGCTGACGACTGGCCCGATAAATACATTACCTATTATATGAAAAATGTCTGATTTTGTAAATTTCAATATTTATATGGAAACAGCCGGAAATGAAAGGTATTATATAATTAATAGCTTATGGATCAGGGAGGCGGTATGGAATCAAAAATTTATTTTATCAGACATGGAATCACAGAGGGAAACTTAAATAAATGGTTTTACGGAAGGCTGGATCTTCCGTTGACGGATAAAGGAAAAGAACTTCTTCAGGATCTGGCAAAAAAGAATATTTACCCGGATTCGGAAAAGGCGGTTCTCGTAGGCACGTCCGGTATGATCCGGACGGAAGAAACGCTTGAGATCATATACGGGAAAGTGCCGCATGAGATTTTCCCGAAACTGCGCGAGTTCAACTTTGGGATCTTTGACGGCAAAACGCTGCCGGAGGTTGGCGACAAAGAATATTTCATTAATTATATAAATGATGAGACCGGGGATTTCGTGATTCCGGAGGGCGACAGCAACAACCGGTTCAGCCGGCGTGTGATGCGCGGGATGACCGAGGTTCTGAAATGTCAGTTTGATCGCAGCGGACAAATGGACGCGCCTGACGGTGACGCGCCGGAATACCCGGAACCATGCGACCAGACGAATGCCGAGATCGAACCCGGCCAAAAGGAAACGGCGGTTTATTCTGTGATTATTTGTCACGGCGGCGTGATTTCCAGAGTCATGCGTGAGCTTTTCCCGGAAAGCGGGATCGATCGCTGGGGATGGATCCCGGATCCGGGCCTGGGTTTCTGCATTCACTTTGACGACTATAAAGCGACCGGCTATGAAATAATCGGCAAAGGGATCACGGTTGATGTGCCGCACTGGACGGCGGAAAAAGAAGATCGCTTTAAATCCTGAGTTGGATATAGGGATGGTTATTAGTTAGTTGGTTTTTGTATTGAAAGGAAAGCCTGCATATGTGCGCGATGAAACGCTGGCGTATGCGGGAATGATGTAAGGAGGGAAAGAGGAATATGAAAGATAAAAAGAAAAAAATTCTTTCACTGATATTATGTGCAGTGATGGCGATTATGGCCGGCGCGGTTCTGACATCCTGCGGATCGAACCCGGCTGATGCGGCGGATCAGTATCTGAAGGCTATTAAGTCTCAGGACGACAAGACGCTGTCTGACCAGATTGAAAAATCATTTTCCGCGATTAAAATGAACGGCGAACAGAAGAAAGTCGTAACGAATTTTATAAAAAAGCTCTGTGATTTCGATTATAAAGTCGGTGAAGCAAAACAGGACGGAGACAATGCAACCGTTGATGTCACATTCACGACTTATGACTGGAAGACCTGGTATCAGAATATTATTAAGGATGCACAGGATAAAGCGCTTGAGATGGCTAAAGAAGGCAAAATTACCGCGGATAATGCAACGGAAGAAGCAACAAAGCTGATCATCGATGATATCGATAAAGATCTTGGCAAGCTGAAAACCAAAAGTATTAATTCAAATGCAACCCTTAAGCTTAAAAAGAAAGATGGCAAATGGACCGTTCAATCGCCGGATTCTGATTGCCTGAATGCGATGATGGGCAATCTGACAAAGGCGGTTTCATAATGCAGGCTGTGCGGAAAGCAGTGCGTAATGATATAATTAAATCGGACCATGTTTTTTAATATCCTGCTCAGATAAATGATTGTGATTCAGGGAGAGCCGTTCAATATGCGGCTCTCTTTTATTTACGTTTTTTGTGAGGGGCGACGGCGCAGTGATCTCAAAAGACTTGAAATTTCAGGAGAATCGCCTATGTCTGTGTAATCGGGAAAAAGAAGAAAAAAGATATTAAAAATTAGCACTCGCCTATTGACAGTGCTAACAAAATGAGTATAATAAGAATTGTCAAAAGGATAAAGGGTTTGGAGAAACAATGATTACAAGCGAATTAAGATGACCGGATCTGGCACCGGTCACCGGAAGCGCTTTTATAAAAGGAGGTATGTATCATGTTGTTACCAAACATTTTCAGAAATGATGGATTACTTAAAGGATTTAACGGCTTCATGGACTGGCCGGCAGGCATGACAACCACTACCGACGGCGCTCTGATGAAGAGTGATGTAAAAGATGCAGGAGATCATTACGAAGTCCTGATGGATCTTCCGGGATTTAAGAAAGAAGACGTTAAATTGCAGCTGAAGGATGGCATTCTGAGTTTTGAAGCGACAAAGAAGACCGAAAACGATGAGAAAGATGAAAACGGAAAGTTTATTCGTCGCGAGAGATTCCTGGGAACCTGCACAAGAAGCTTCTATGTAGGCGAAAATCTGGAACAGGACGATATCAGAGCAAAATTCGAAAATGGTGTTCTGAAGGTTGACGTTCCGAAGAAAGAACCAACGCCTGCGATTGAAACGAACCGTTATATCGCGATCGAATAATGGGATTTCAGCAGTCAAACGCGGAAAATAAACACAATAATTAACGAAAACTCAACTCACAATCAACTGAAACAAATTTAATAAGAGTCAGCTCAATAAACTCTGCTGATCAATAATGAAAGTAACTATCTGAGCCGCTGTACCGGAACTGATCCGGCCGGCGGCTCGTTTTTTGTCAGCGATCAGTGCCCGATGCTGATTGAAATCTCACCGGTGTGGAGCGTCTCGCGCTTTCCTTTGTCGATGCCGTCTGTGTATTCAACGATGAGGCCGCCGTCATCCGCGATGTCAAGCGCGGCTGCGGGGATACCGATATCGTTGTAGTTCGGGTGGATGCGGATCGGCCGGCCGAGTATAAAGCAGCGCTTCCGGTATTCTTTGAAAAATTCACGGGTTTCTATGACGTCAATGAGCGCGAGCACTTCGTTGATCACTTCAGCAGCGAGCATGCTGCGTCTGAATTCGGACGGATCCTGCGCGAGCGTTCCTGCTTTGTCGGCGATTTCCGGCGGGAAACTGCCAGGGAAGCAGTTGATGCCGATCCCGATAACGAGACTGTCAATTTTTCCGTTTTCAAAATTGGTTACGCCTTCGGTCAGAATCCCGCAGACTTTCTTTTCATTTACAAAGATGTCATTGACCCATTTGATTTCGGCTTTGATCGGGCATATTTTTTCAATGGCGCGGCAGGTTGCGACGGCGGAGGCCATTGTGACGAAAAGTGCTTTATCGATGTCAAAGGTCGGTTTCAGGCCGAATGAGATGTAGAGGCCGGTTCCGGCGGGCGACTCGAATTTTCTGCCGAGTCTGCCGCGGCCTCCGGTCTGTCGGTTGGCGATGCAGACGAGCGGTTCTTCATGAGGACCGGGCGCGGCCATTTTTTCTTTCAGCAGGTCGTTTGTTGATGTGACGGTATCAAAGATTTCGAGACTGCAGTTTCGGGTGACATTGTGCATTACTTCGTCAACGGTCAGTATATTGTCCTTGCTGACGAGCCGGTAGCCCGCGTTTGTTCTGCTTTCGATCAGATAGCCGTCTTCCTTTAATCTCGCGACGGCTTTCCAGATGGAGTTCCTTGAAACATCCAGCTGAGCGGCAATCGCCTGGCCAGAAATAAATTCTCCCCGGTTTTCAGTCAAAAGCTTCAGCAGTTCACTTTTTGTTGACATGGGTGCCTCCTCTTGTAAGATATTGATTTAAGCCGAAGCGGCGTTCGGTGTTTGTTATATTCCTGCGGTTATACGGGGCCAGCCGCCAGCCGCAGCGCTGTGTACGGTCATTGTATGACTTTTCTGTTTCAAGTATAGCATAGAATCATAAGGATAAAGTATAGAAATGCAGGCATCTGATCCGGTCTGAAAGGGAAATGCCGGTCTTTTCCCCGCCGCCCAAAATCTTTAAAATCGCGGGAAAAAGGGAGCGTCCTGCCTTTAAATCCAAGTTGCAATGTGGTAGTATTGTTAAATGGAAGCGCCGCTGATCCGGTTGTTTCAGTCAGTCAGTCGGGCACCGCAGCAGGCGGCTTTCTTTTGATAGGGGGAATTGAATGTATGGAGACCCACAGTAGGGGTGTGTATATCGTATTGATCGTGGCGCTGGTTATTGTATCGGCTTTTTTTTCGGCAACAGAGACGGCAGTCACGTCAGCGAACAGGATCCGTTTGAAGAACATGGCCAATGACGGCAATAAAAGAGCGAAGATGGTGCTGGAACTGATCGGGAGGTACGATGAGCTTTTGTCGACGATTCTGGTTGGGAATAATATTGCTAATATCGCTAATACTGCTGTCGCGACCGTGTTTTTTGTCATGTTGTATGGTTCTTACGGAGCGACAGTTTCCACCATTGTGATGACGGTCGTTGTTCTCATCTTCGGTGAAGTCACGCCGAAGGCGCTGGCAAAGGAGTATCCGGAATCTTTCGCAATGTTTTCCATGCCGTTTATCAATGTACTCAGAATTGTCTTCACGCCGATCAACTTTTTGTTTTCTTTGTGGAAAAAGCTTTTGCTGAAGATCATAAAGGGTAGCCGGAGGCAGGGGATTACTGAGGATGAGCTGATTACGATTGTGGAAGAGGCTGAAACGGAGGGGAATATTCCGCCGGATCACAGTGAGCTCATTCAGAATGCAATAGAGTTTGACGATCTGGAGGCCTGGGATGTTTTGACGCCGCGTGTGGATATCGTTGCGCTGGATGTGGAAATGACGGAAGATGAGGTGGCGGAGGTTTTCCTGAAGTCGGGATTTTCCAGGTTGCCGGTCTATGAAGATGATCTGGACACGATTATGGGCGTCCTGAATCAAAAAGATTTCCACAATTACATTTATCATAAAGATAAAAAAGTTACCGATTATATTAAGCCGGTCGTTTTTTGCGCGGGTTCGATGAAGGCGTTCAAGTTGCTTCAGCGATTACAGCATGAGAAATGCCAGATCGCGGTCGTAGTAGATGAGTACGGTGGAACAGCCGGGCTTGTTGCGATGGAAGATATAATTGAAGAGCTTGTCGGTGAGATTTACGATGAGCATGAGGAAGTCGGAACACAGGATATTTTACCGTTGCAGAACGGAAGTTATCGTGTTCTCGGGAGCGCAAATGCCGAAAAAATCTTTGATTATTTTGATGAGGACGTTGAGACGGACGCGACGACGATTAACGGCTGGATTATACTGCAGATTGACAAGCTGCCGGAAGCCGGTGATACTTTTGAGTACGATACAGGAAGAAAAATCTTTTCCGGTCGTGTTACGCGGGCCAATGACCGGCGGGCGCTGGAAGTATTGCTTTGGGTCGAGGAAAAGCCGGAAGAGGATGAATAAAAAAGAACTGCAGATCAAAGATAGCCGGGCGAAGGGCATAAGCGGCTATTCAGGAGGGGGATGGTATTTTATATGAGTATTTTAGAGAAAATCTTCGGAGATCTTAATAAAAAAGAAGTAAGGAAGATTGAAAAAATCGTAGATAAGATTGAAGCATATGATGACGAGATTTCGGCGCTTTCGGATGAAGAACTGAAAGCGAAGACGCCGTATTTTAAAGAAAGACTGGCAAACGGAGAGACGCTGGATGATATTTTGCCGGAAGCTTTTGCCGTTGCGCGTGAAGCCGCGTACCGAAGCGTTGGAATGAAGCCGTTCCGTGTGCAGCTGATCGGCG
Source organism: uncultured Eubacteriales bacterium (assembly GCA_900318155.1). Classification (GTDB taxonomy): domain Bacteria; phylum Bacillota; class Clostridia; order Peptostreptococcales; family Anaerovoracaceae; genus Aminicella. Next base: position 9,672 of record ONJN01000070.1, on the reverse strand, counting down.
GCGTGGTGCTGCATCAGGGCCGGATCGCGGAAATGAAAACCGGTGAAGGAAAGACGCTTGTCGCGACACTGCCGGTTTATCTGAACGCGCTGGATGGAAAAGGCGTACATGTCGTAACGGTCAATGATTATCTGGCAAAGCGTGACTCGGAATGGATGGGAAAAGTTTACTCATTCCTCGGCCTCACGGTCGGATGCGTAATTCATGGCATTTCGGACGAAACCAGAGAGGCGGCTTATCAGGCGGATATCACGTACGGAACCAATAATGAGTTTGGTTTTGATTACCTGAGAGACAACATGGTGACGTATGAAGAAGAGCTCACACAGCGAGAACTCAACTATGCGATTATCGACGAGGTCGATTCCATCCTGATCGATGAAGCGAGAACGCCGTTGATTATTTCCGGCCAGGGGACTAAGTCCACAAATTTATATGTGAAAGCGGATCGTTTTGTCACCAAGCTGACAAAGGACGAAGACTTTAAAATAGAAGAAAAAGATGAACAGATTTCTTTGACCGACGAAGGTGTCAGCAAGGCAGAGGAGTATTTTAGCCTGGACAACTACGGTGATCCGGAAAATATGGAAATCAATCATCACGTGCAGCAGGCACTCCGCGCGAGAAACCTGATGGAACGCGATGTCGACTACGTTGTAAGAGACGGCGAAATCATCATCGTTGACGAATTTACCGGACGTCTGATGTTCGGAAGACGTTATAGCAACGGACTTCATCAGGCGATTGAGGCAAAGGAACGGGTGAAGGTTCGTTCCGAGTCCAAGACACTGGCGACGATCACGCTGCAGAATCTGTTCAGAATGTATAAGAAGCTGGCCGGAATGACCGGTACAGCTAAAACGGAAGAAGATGAGTTCCGCGACATCTACAACATGGACGTTGTCGTGATTCCGACCAACAAACCGGTCATCAGAGAGGATAAACCAGATTCGGTTTACGCGTCGGAAAAGGGGAAAATGAAGGCGATCGCGAACCGTGTTGAAGAGGTTCACAAAACTGGGCAGCCGGTGCTTGTTGGTACGATTTCCATTGAAAAATCAGAGGAAATCAGTGAATTGTTGAGAAATCGCGGTATCAAACACGACGTACTGAACGCCAAGCAGCATGAGCGTGAGGCGGAGATCGTCGCGCAGGCCGGACGCCTGGGTATGGTCACGATCGCGACCAACATGGCTGGTCGTGGGACCGATATTATTCTTGGCGGGAATCCGGACTTTGAAGCCCGGAGGGAAATGCGCAGGAATGATTACACAGATGAACAGATCAGCTTCGCGACGGGTTTTGAAGCTTCCGATGACCAGGAACTTCTTGGGGCGCGAAAGACGTATCAGGAACTTGTCGATAAGTATAAGGCGGAACGGGGCGAAGAACACGACAAGGTCGTTGAGCTCGGTGGACTTTGCATCATTGGCACGGAGCGTCATGAATCGAGACGTATCGACAACCAGCTGCGGGGCCGTTCCGGACGACAGGGTGACCCGGGTCAGACGCAGTTCTTCATATCGCTTGAAGACGATCTGATGAGGCTGTTCGGCGGCGAGCGGATGCAAAGCTTTGTCAGCCGGATGGGACTCGGCGAGGATGACGCGATCGAAGCCGGTATGTTGTCGAGGTCGATTGAAGGCGCCCAGAAGAAGGTTGAGGGACGCAACTTCGGTATTCGTAAATACGTCCTGCAGTACGACGATGTTATGAATAAACAAAGGGAGATTATATACGAACAAAGGCGAAAAGTTTTGTTCGGTGAAGATCTCCGGGAAAATATCATGGATATGGTGCGCGACGATGTTGAACAGGTCGTTCGTCCGGTGGCGCTGGAGTCAAAATATCCAGAGGAGTGGGATTTTGAGACAATCAACAGGAATCTTCGCCGCATTACACCGCTTTATCAGGGTAAAACTGAATATGAAACCGATGAACTGGTGAAGATGACGGATGATTCGCTGATTGACGATATCTGTGATGAGTTTGAAGCTTTGTACGAGAAAAAAGAAGATGAGATCGGCGCGGAGAGGATGAGAGAGGTCGAGCGGATGATTCTCCTCAGAGTTGTAGATAATCTCTGGATGGATCACATCGATGCGATGGATCAGCTGCGGGAAGGAATCGGACTCCGTGCGCTGGGTCAGCAGGATCCGGTTGCGGCTTACGCAAAGGAAGGCTTTGACATGTTCGATGCCATGATCCATGAAATTCGCGAGCAGACGGTCACTTACTGTTACAGCGTCACAATGGAAACCGATACGGAAAGAAGAGCCGTTGTCGAGATTTCAGGCGAGTCAAAGGAAGAATATTCCGATGATTATCAGGAATTTGAAAGAGCCGCCGCCGGAGGAGCGCCTGAGCAGGGCGCGCAGGTGCCTGAGCGCGAGCGTACGCAGGAGACGTACCGACGTACGCAGCCGAAGGTCGGAAGAAACGACCCGTGCCCGTGCGGAAGCGGAAAGAAGTATAAGAACTGTTGTATGAGAAAAGATCAGGAAGAAGAAAGGGCCAGAAAAAATGCTTAAACTTGAACCGGTCAGACACGGTCTGCCAGCCTGCGTAGAGAGGCTTAAAGAGGTAGGTGATTCACTTTGACCTCGCTGGTCTCAGAAGTGAATCAAAAGAACTCGAAGAAAAAACATTAAAAGAGGGTTTCTGGGATGATCCGGAAGCCGCGCAGAAAATCATTAAAAAGAAAAATGGAATTGACGCCAGGATTAAACGATACGAGGATCTTGAATCGGGATTTGACGATCTGGAGGAGTTGGTCGAGCTTGTTGAGGAAATGGACGATGAAGGGGAGGCCGACGAGGTAATAAAGTCCTTTAAAGAATTGAACAAAGACCTTGACAGTTTTGTGCTGGAAACATTCCTGAGCGGAAAATACGATTGTAACGACGCGATCGTGACGATTCACGCGGGCGCGGGCGGTGTGGAAGCGATGGACTGGGCAGAAATGCTGCTCAGAATGTACACCAGATGGGCTGCATCGCGTAATTACGATGTTCGTGTGGTCGATCTGCAGGATGATACTGACGCGGGGATCAAAAGCGCGACGTTCTTTGTCGAAGGTGAGAATGCGTATGGTTATCTGAAGCACGAACAGGGCGTGCACCGGCTTGTCCGGATTTCACCGTTTAACGCCGCAGGGAAAAGACAGACGTCTTTTGCCGCATTGGAGGTTATGCCGGAGATGGATGAAGAACTGGAAGTAGAGATAAATCCGGAGGATATTCGCATCGACACCTACCGCAGCAGCGGTGCCGGCGGTCAGCATGTCAATAAAACCGACTCGGCGGTCCGAATCACGCATCTGCCGACGCACATCGTCGTCACATGCCAGAATGAGCGGAGTCAGATTCAGAATCGCCAGGTTGCAATGAGAATTCTGATTTCCAAGCTTACTGCGCTAAAGGAAGAGCAGCAGAAAGAGACGCTGAAGGAGATCAAAGGAGATTTCTCGCAGATCGCCTGGGGGTCACAGATCCGTTCCTATGTGTTCCAGCCGTATACGATGGTCAAAGATCATCGCACCGGCGCGGAAGTCGGGAATGTCAACGCGGTCATGGACGGAGATCTTGATTATTTTATTAATGAGGAATTGAAGAAATTGTGAATTTTTGAGTCCCGAACTTAGTTTAAGTTCAGGACTCTTATTAAGTTGATTGATGTAGAGGTCCAGAGCGACCTGTATCATGGATTCGGAGAAAAAGTAAAATCATGAGAGAAGCACGACGAATACGCAGCACGATGATTCTGTGGCTGGTTGTTGTTTTGACTGCAGTGACTGCGCTGCCTGTGATGTCTTTTGCCGGGGCAAAGGTTAAGCTGAACAAGACAAAAGCCGTCATGTTTATTGGCGAATCGCAGACTCTGAAGCTGAAAAATGCACGCGGCAAAGTTAAATGGACGACCGCGGATAAACGAGTAGCGACGGTTTCCGGAAAAGGAGAGGTCAAAGCGAAGAAAACCGGAAGAATCTGGATCAGGGCAATCAAAAAAAAGAAAAAATATAAATGCAGGGTCTGTGTGTATAGAGTAAATGCAGTAAAACTGGAAAATCAGCAGGTCGGATTGGAAGGTGTGATCAACGCGCGGCAGTTAGGAGGCTACCGGACCAGGAGTGGGAAAAAGATAAAAAAGAATCTGATATTCCGTTCGGGTGAACTGGCCGGTGCGACGGACAACGATTTGGCCAGACTCAGGGCGTATCATCTTACGCGCGTGGTGGATCTCCGTTTTCCGGGCGATTATACGGACTGCCCCGATCGGAAAGTAAGCGGTGCGGACAATGTGCTGATTACGCTTATAAAGAGCAGTAAAGATTATAAAGCATCGGCGCAGGCGCGCTGTCAAAGGGTTTACAGTCTCGCGACGCAGAATGAACAGCTTGCTGCCGCGGCGCAGGACGGAGGCTGCGTCGGAAAAAATTTTTATCTGAACCTGGCTAAATCGGGTTATACCAGCAAACAGCTGAAAAGGTGGTTTAATATCCTCGCGAAGCAGAAGAAAGGCGACGCGGTTTTATTCCATTGTATTTACGGGAAAGACCGTACCGGCTATGTGGCATATATGACGCTGGTCGCGTTGGGTGTCGATCAGAAAACGGCACTGAAAGATTTTGCGCTGACGAACGAAGAATTCGGACGCGTTTTGTCAAAGAAAACGAGCGCTGTCAAAGCAGCATATATGAAGACCGCTTTGAACTATATTAAGAAAAAGTACGGAACTACGCGAAAATATCTTAATAAAGAAGTCGGACTCACCGATTCACAGATTGAAAAGCTGCGAGCCATGTATCTTGAGTAGCCGATGTGTGCAAACTGTATTGGAGGACTGGATATGCTGAATATTTATTACGGCAGGGAGAGCATCGATAAAGAAAACTTTATCTACAGCATGATTCGAGAACGCGGCTGGAGCACCGAACGGCCGGTTCTCGTTATTGTGCCTGATCAGTATACCCTTGCGGCGGAACGGCAGGCTTTTCGGTATCTGGAAACAGAGTGCCTGCTCGGACTTGATGTCTACAGCCTTTCGCGCCTCGGTCATCAGATTCTGAATGAGACCAGCGGTAACAGGCAGACCTTTATCGACAAATACGGCCGCCAGATGCTCCTCGTTAAAATCGTCCGGGAGCTGGAAGCACAGCTGCAGATCTTTCGGATGAGCACGCGGAAGAGTTCCTTTATTGAACTGACAAATGATTTCATTTCTGATATGAAGCAGTATGGCATCACGCCGGAAGGCCTGCGGATGGTGCTGGCCGATGTGGAAAAAGACAGTCTTCTTTATCGGAAACTGACAGATCTTTGTCTGATCTACAGCGCATATCAGGAAAGAATTGCCGGGAAATACACGGATTCAGAGGACTATATCGATCTGTATATTGAAAAAGTTGCCGATTCAAGGATTGTCCGGGGTGCGTCGATTTGGGTTTACGGATTTGACAGCTTTTCGCCGAAATCGCTGCAGGTACTGAGTGCTCTGATGGGTTCGGCCGAGGAAATGAGTGTTGTTTTGACGTACGATCGTAATGCGCGGGACGCGGAGCTTTTTGAGCTGACGGCATCGGTGGCGGGCCGCCTGCGGGGCTGCGCGGCGGATGCGGGCTGCGGGATCGGGGTCTGTGCCAGGATCGCAGACGTTGTGGATCGGATCGGTGGCGGTGAGGCGGCCGGCTCGGGGAGTGGGCCGGAAGATGATTCAGGGACCGGAGACAGTACGAGGACCGGGGATATTCAAAAAAGTATGAAAACTAAAAAATGTAGTACTGCGCTCGAATTTCTGGAGCATGAACTGTTTGTGCCTGTTCCGGAACAGTTTCCGGGCGATCCTGACGGTATTACGATCGTTGAAGCTGCCAACTTCTACAATGAGGCGGAATCAGCGGCTTCGCACATTCTCAGTCTGATTCGTGACAAAGGTTATCGCCGGCGCGATATCACGGTTATTTGCAACGACCAGACAAGCCGTGTACCGATTATCCGACGCGTGTTTGACGAGTACGGAATCGACCTGTTCATGGACACCAAGCGAAGCATTCTGAATTCTGGTGTAGCCGTTTTCCTTTTGTCAATGCTGACCGTTGTTTCGGAACGCTATCGTTCGCAGGACGTTTTCACAGCGCTGAAGACCGGTTTTTCCGGGCTGACGCCGGAAGAGACTGATGAGCTGGAGAACTATGTGCTCAAGTACCATGTGCGCGGCATGATGTGGAAGAAAGAATTCACGCTGGGTGTGAGTGAGTACGGGGAAGATGGTCTGCAAGAATTGAATAAACTGCGGACAAAGGCCGCCGCGTTTTTCGGGGGGCTGGAGAAACGGTGCCGCGGAAAGCAGACAAACCGCGAATTCCTGATCCGTTTTTATCGTTATCTGACTGAGGAACTTCGCATTGAAGATACAATCGCACAGGTGAAAGAAACCCAGGAAAGCGAAGCTTTGCTGGAGCTGGCAGAAGAGACCGAACAGATCTGGGAACTGATTCTCGGGCTTTTTGAGCAGATTGAAGAGCTGATCGGAGATGAACTATTCGAAATCAGAGAATTCACGGAGCTTTTGAAAACCGGGCTGAGTCAGATTCAGGTCGGAATTTTGCCGACGACACAGGACGACCTGATGCTCGGAACCCTGCAGCGTACCCGCAGCGCCAATGTCCGTGCGGTCCTGATTCTGGCGGCAAATGAAGGAATCCTGCCGGCTGTGGCGGCCGATGATTCACTTTTTGGTCCGGATGAACTGGAGTATCTGGCAGCTGCTGGTCATGAAATCTGCAAATCGGAACCGGTACGCATCCGCGAGGAGCGTCTGGCATTATACCGAAACCTGGCCATGCCGTCGGACGAGATTTGGATCAGTTATTCCTGTTCAGATGAGGAGGGCAAGGAAATGCGAAAATCTTCGCTGGTCGAGGATTTAATGAATATTTTCCCGGAACTTCGGACAAAGCCGGATGTTCTGAACGCTGGTCGTGATGAGGAGCTGATTGGCGGCAAATACAGCACGCTGCGGCATCTTACGGATCATCTGAACCGGGCCGGCCGCGGCGGGGAGGAAATCAGCGGTTTCTGGCGGCCGGTATATGCGTGGTACCGGGAGAACGAGGCGGAACTGACGGAGATGGTGGAGCGCGGGCTGTGTTTTGAGAATAAAATCCCGAACCTGAGTCGGGAGCGGGCGCGCATGCTTTTCCGTGACCGTTACGGAGAACGGACACTAAGCCCGTCACGTCTGGAGAGCTATTCGCGCTGTCCGTTTTCGTATTTTGTTGATTTCGGTCTGGCGCCGAGGGAGCGTCGTGTGTATGAGGCGGCTGGCCGGGAGATCGGTGACGTGTATCATCACTGCATCATGAATCTGACGGAAAAACTGAGCCGGGAAGGACTCTGGGATACGATTACGGACGAGGACTGCCGGAGGCTGGTTTCTGAAGCTGTAGCGGCGGAGACAAAGGATTACCGGGAAGGGCTGTTTCGCTTTGGAAACCGGGAGCGGTACCGGGCGCGGCGGATGGAAGAGGTTTGTTTTGAGACGCTGCGCATGCTGGTGCGGCAGGCTCGCGCCGGAAAGATCGCGAAGAGCAGCTATGAGGTGCGTTTCGGGCGCGGCGCCGAAATAAAGCCGATCGAACTGGAAATTGATGGACAAAAGATTTTCATCGAAGGCCAGATTGACCGCGTCGACATCCTGGGGAACGGTCGTCTGAAGATCATTGATTATAAATCCGGTAAGCGCATTTTGAAAACGGATGAAATCCGCGCCGGTTACAGTCTGCAGCTGATGGTTTATTTGGAAGCTGCCGGCGAAAAAAGCCGTAAACCCGGCGGCGTATTCTATTTTCACATCAGCGAACCACGTGTCGACGCCGATGGCATTTCTGCCGAAGGTGCCTTCGCCGATCGAACCGATGATGCGGCGGGAGCCGATAATCAAAACGAGTTTATGAGCGCGCCGGATGATCAGGCTGCAGACCTTTTGTCCGATCCTTTGCATAAGCTTATCGCTGACGGTCTACGTGAAAGTTTTCGCCTGAACGGACTGCTGGTTGACGATCCGGAAACTGTAGAAGAGATTGCCGGCGATTTCTCGGAGAAATCGGATGTGGTCGATTCCGTTAAGCGTTTGAAAAACGGAAAAATTAGCGGCAGTGCCCTGATTTCTGAAGCAGACTTTGAAGGACTCCAGAAGGACGTTGCGGAAAAACTGGAGGAAATCTGCCGCAGCCTCCTGAAGGGCGAAATCGGAATCACACCGATGCAGATAAAAGACAAAACCGCGTGCGACTACTGCGCCAACCGCAGCATCTGCCGCTTCGATACCGCCTTCAAAGGCTGCAGTTATCGGAAAATCTGAATTATTGAAGAAAAACTGAATCATAAATATTTGCTGTAATTTAAGCCCGGCCGATTCGAATCTTTTATTTTTACTTGAGGGATTATTCGATGAGGCGGGGCTTTCTGATTATTTGTATAGTTTCTATATATTGTTGCAGTAATTCTGTTGAACTAAAGGGTAATTATGTTCCGCTTTTAAACAAGACGTTTGAATGCGGTTGGCATTGCAGTCATTGCAAGGTATAATAATAGCACAGTTATTTTGTGATATGGCGCATCAGGTTGAGACAATCTTTTTGTCAGGGATATCTGATGAAGAAAGGAAGAAAGAAATGGTAATAAAGAAAACACAGTGGGTTCTTTTGTCGCTGGCTGTGATTGCGGTTATGATTGTCGGTTTTTTTCTGATTGACGGGCAGTTTGCTCCGACGAACACGGTTTATGGAACGGATTGGGTGGTGGCATATCTGGATGAAGATGACCTCTGGTATGATGAGGATTCTGATGATTATTATATTTATGTGGGACACAAAGTCCATGTATTGGCAGATATAGATGAAGCAACAGGGACGACCAGGTATACTAGCAGTAATACTGCTGTTGCCACAGTTTCATCAAAAGGTGTTGTTACAGCTAAAAAGGCCGGTACGGTAACGATCACGGTTATTAATGATGACTGCAGGGATAGTGTGAAACTGACTGTTAAAAATATTCGCTTAAATAAAACTAAGGCCACTCTTTACATCAGGAAAAGTATGAAGTTGTCCGTAATCGGAAAAATCGGAAAACCGACTTTTAAATCGAGCAACAAAAGAATCGCTACAGTGAATAAGGCTGGCAAAGTGACTGCCAAAAGAAAAGGTACGGTGACAATCACGGTGAAGAGTAACAATCGGACTCTTAAGTGCAAAGTCATTGTCAAATATCCGAAAGCCAAACTGAATAAGAAAAAAGTCACTCTTTATATTAAAAAAACGAAGAAACTGAAAATAAAGAATCTTATCGGCAAAGCAAAATTTTACAGCAATAAGAAAAAAATTGCCACGGTGAGCAAAAGCGGCAAAATCACCGCGAAAAAGAAAGGAAAAGCGACGATCACCGTCAAAGCGAACGGCGGTCAGGTCATGAAATGCGTTGTTACTGTCAAAGGTCCACATTTCAAAAAGAAAAAATATGTAACTTATAAAAATCATTCAGTAAAACCAAAGGTTGTGAGCGGCACCGGTAAAATCACCGGCTGGAAATCCAGCAATAAAAAGATCGCCACCGTCAGCAAGTCCGGCAAAGTCCGCGGCAGAAAGCCGGGTAAATGTACGATCACCGCAAAACG
>ONJN01000246.1 GCA_900318155.1 uncultured Eubacteriales bacterium | reverse complement strand
TGAAAACATCAATAAACTGATCAAAAATGAACAGATCACCGACGTGCTGTTCCTGTACAACGCGAATACGTTCTTTGAGGACCGGTCGCTGCCGATGATGCTGTAAAAAACAGCGGGCCTGCTGTCATTGCGTGCCCGCTTTTATTTGCTCTTTTCAAAAAAATTTTTCAGAAAACTTTTCCGGTGGATCGGCGTGATCCCATATTGACGGATTCCTTCATAATGCGCTTTGGTTCCGTATCCTTTATTGCGCTCAAAGCCGTAGCCGGGATAATCTTCAGCGTATTTAATCATCAGGTCATCCCGACGCACTTTGGCGATGATCGACGCCGCTGCAATCGACAGACTTTTCTGATCTCCTTTGACAATGGCCATCTGCGGATACGGAAAATTCTCCAGACTGACTGCGTCGAACAGAACGAAGCCTGGTTCAGATCCCCTCCGAGTCTGCAGCATGTCCGCCGCTTCCCTCACGGCATCATACATTGCTTCCTTTGCCGCATTCAGTATATTGATCTCGTCAATGACCGAATTGTCCCGGATCCCGAATCCGTACGCGGTCGCCCGCTCCAGAATAATGTCATTAAACTCACGCCGCTTTTTATCGCTGAGCTTCTTGGAATCGTCGATCCCGGGAATATCAAAGCCGTCCGGCAAGACGACTGCTGCGGCCAGTACCGGCCCCGCAAGCGGCCCCCGGCCCACCTCATCGACCCCGCAGACGAAACCGCGGCCAGCCTCCGCGAACTGCCCGTCAAAGGCTTTCATTTCTTTCAGCCGCCTGATCTTCAAAGCCTCTCTTTCCGCCTTTTTCATCCCTGCTCCTGTTCTGCCTGTTCCAGCGTGATTCTACCGATCTTGCCCGCCCGGAATTCATCCAGAACGGTCCGGGCACACCGGTCATAATCGATTCTTTTTCCCGGCATAATAAAGCCACGCTTTAAAGCAATATCTTCCATTGTCTGAAGCGGATCTTCCGAAACCGAATCAAGCTTATAACGACTCATCAGAAGCGCCGGATAAACCGTCTGCATATATCTGATAAATTCCAGTCCCAGCGTGGCAATATCCAGGATCTCGTCACGGATCGATCCGCAGAACGCGAGATTCAGCCCGGTCTTCCGGTCTTCAAATTTTGGCCAGAGAATGCCCGGGGTGTCCAGAAGCTGCATACCGTTTTTCAGCGTCAGCCACTGTTTTCCCTTTGTCACACCCGGACGGTCACCGGTCTGCGTACTCTTTTTTCCGGTCATTCTGTTGATCAGCGAAGATTTCCCCACGTTCGGAACGCCGACGATCATCATGCGCATCGGTTTCTTCTTCTTCAGCGCGTTCTGCGTTTCCTGTCTTTCCGCCTTCATTGCGCCGAGCAATTTAAAAAGCTGTTTCACGCCCGCTCCGCTCATACTGTTCATCGCCAATGCCCGAACATCCCCTTTTTCAAATGATTCGATCCATTTTCTGTTCTGCCGGTCATCGGATAAATCGCTTTTATTCAGTACGATCAGCCTGGGTTTACTGCCGGTCAGCTTATCGATCATGGGATTCCTGCTGGAAACCGGGATCCGCGCGTCAACGACTTCAATCACCAGATCAATCATTTTCATATTATTCTGGATCAGTTCTTTGGTTTTTTTCATATGCCCGGGATACCAGTTGATATTTTCCATGTTTCAGCACCTCTTTCAGTCTGCGTGAGCGGTCGAAAAAAAAAAGAGGGCCTCACGGTCCCTCGATTTTGCCTAATTGTCCTTACTTTTGATTCTTGCAGCCTTACCTGTTCTTGAACGCATGTAGTTGAGCTTGGCTCTTCTCACGTCACCGCGTCTTATGATCTCAATTTTCTCGATCCATGGTGAGTGAACAGGGAATGTCTTCTCAACGCCTACGCCGGAAGCCATTCTTCTTACTGTGAAAGTCTCACTGATTCCGCCGTTCTGGCGCTTCAGTACGTAACCTTCAAAAACCTGAATTCTCTCTCTGTTTCCTTCTTTGATCTTAATGTGAACTTTTACTGTATCACCGATTTTGAAATCTGGAATGTCTTCTTTTAAATATTCCTTCGTGAGAGCTTCAATTACATTCATCGACATTGTCCTCCTTCCTCTTTAGACGTTCTTACGATGCTTGAGCTGCCGCTTCGCAGATCCATCCAGAGGAACGCCCGCAATACCTCAACAGTATATCACGCAGGAAAAAAAAGTCAAGGACTATTTACCGTACTTTCAACATTTACAGCCCGCCGCAAGCGGACACGCCGCGTTTAATCAAGCCGGGTTTTCAGTCTACTTTGCGCGCGGATGACAGCGGTCGTACACATCTTTGATCCGGTTCTTTGTGTTCCCGAAATAAACCTGTGTTGCCGCGATATCCTCATGTCCCATCAGTTCCTGCAGCGACTTTACCCCAATACCATTCTGCACCATATGCATGGCAAAGGAATTCCGCAGCGTCTGCGGGGTCAGTTTTTCTTCGAAGTCGGCCTGATCACCATACTGTTTCAGCACTTTCCAGAAACCCTGGCGCGTAAACGGCTCTCCTATATAATTGACAAAAAGAAATCCGTCTTGCTCCTCATCTTTTTTATTTTTAAGCAGCGCATTTCGGCTGTTTTTCAGATAATTCTCCACCGCGTTCCTGGCCGGGATCCCCATCGGCACGATCCGTGCTCTGCCGTGATCCCCGCTGCAGGCTACAAAGCCCATTCTCAGATTGACATCCGGCACTTTCATCTCGATGATTTCACTGACCCGGACACCTGTCGCGTACATCATCTCCAGAATGGCTTTGTCCCTTATGCCCATAACGGAATCATCCGGCATTTCCAGCAGTTTCTTAACGTCCTCCTGTGAAAGATAGGAAATTTCCTTTCTTGCGATCTTCGGGGAACGGATGTCGTCAGTCGGATTTACTCTTATCGTGCCCTGATTCTGGAGAAAGCGGTAAAAAGAACGAAGCGACGCCAGCTTCCTGTTTACCGTCGATTTCGTTTTACCTTCCGTTTTCAGATTCATTAAATAAGATATTATATGCGTATTGGTTACTCTTTCAAGCTCGTTAATACCCTGTTTTCTCATAAAACGATCAAAAGCCATGATGTCGCGTCTGTAGGCCAGCAGCGTATTCTCCGACATGTTTCTTGTATTTTTTAAGTAATCCAGAAAGTTATCAATGATCATTTTAAGTAGTCCTTTAATTCTCCCAATCGAATCAGATTCATTGTCATCAGCACACCGATCTGCGTCTTTGAATCCGCAATCTCTCCGTTCATGACCTTTTTATAAATTTCTTCGATCGGATGTTCCTCAAGATCGATCGATTCGTTCTCATCAAATTCTGTTTCACCCTTTTCCATCTCCGTACAAAGATAAAAACGGACAATCTCATTGGAGAAGCCGATTGACGGATACGTTGTCGTCAGATATCGGATTTTCCCGGCCCGGTATCCCGTTTCCTCACGAAGTTCTCTGATAGCCGCAGTCTCCGGATCTTCCCCCGGATCGACCAGTCCCGCCGGAATCTCAAAAACAACGCGTTCTGCAGCATACCGGAACTGTCGCTCCATTATAATCGTTCCGTCCGGTTTAAGCGCTACGATCGCAACCGCATCGTCATGATCCACGATCTCGCGAACCGATTCCCCGTTCACTGTCGTAACAAGATCCTTCCTGACCTGGATCAGGTGACCCTCAAAAACATATTCCGATTTTATCATTTTTTCTTCAAAAGCCATTAAACTACTCCTAACCTAACCGTTATTCTCTTTCTATTGTTTACAATAAAAAAAATTCGTGAATCTATTATATCATCCTGGCAAAAGAATTTGAACAGGAACTTAGCGATTTTTCCATATCATTCATATTCACTCATATTAACTGTTTTTTTCTTAAAGAAAACTAATTTTTGACATTGCTATTGCAATTTACTGACTTGTAATTTATAATACTTTTGAGGTTATCCCCCTGATAGCCTCATTAATCTCTAATCCCAATACCCCTTTTGAACAAAGTAGACTGCACCAGGCAGTCTATTTTGTTTTCAGGATAAGGAACAGAGACTGATTCGCTTACTTTTTAACAACCGACCGGAAATGAAAACTTTTATCAATGAAACCGAATTGAATGCTTATACCGGCAAAGCCTTTGATCTTTATTTCGGCGGACTGAAAACTGCCGTATTCGACATTGAAACGACCGGCCTGTCCCCTTCGCGGGACAAAGTGATCCTGACCGGGATCCTGCTGATCAGAAGCGGCACTGCCAAAACGATCCAGTTCTTTGCCGAATCGCCGGAAGATGAAAAAGAAGTCATAGAAAACACGATCGAGACGCTGAAGCAGGCGGATCTGACCATAACATACAACGGTAAAAGCTTTGACCTCCCGTTTATTGCAAAACGCGCTGAAAAAAACTACGCCGGTCCTTTTCCGGAGATCTATAACCTCGATCTCTACACGATCATAAGGCATTATTCTGATCTCGGCCGTTTCCTGGACTCCCTGTCACAGAAAAACATAGAGAATTACCTCGGTATCTCGGATATAAGAAAGGATCGGATCAGCGGCGCTCAAAGCATCAAGCATTACGAGCACTTCGTTACCACAGGTTCTTTTGATGATGAGCGCAAAATCATACTTCACAACCGTGATGATATTCTGCAGCTGTACAGGCTGCTTCCGGTATTGAAGAACTGTGACCTCCATAAAGCATTATATGCCTGCGGATATCCGGTTGGGGGCATTCACGTGGATTCATGCAGACTTTCCGGAACGGAACTGATGGTCAGAGCGCACGCTATAAAAAGGATTAAGGATTATATTGCGTTCCCCTGTCCTGATTTTCCGTGCCGCGTCGCCGCATCCTCAAAAACGGGACTTTTAGAGATTGATTTTCCGGCAGAATATATAACGGAAAGCGTACTGGTTATTGACGCCTTAAAATTAATAAATGGCGCTCTGAACCTGATTTTGAAATCAAATACAGGGCAAATTGATGAGGCCAGTTTCCCGCTGCCGTCATATCCGGCTTTCCAAAGCGGTTATCTGATCCTGAAACAGGAAAACAGAACCAACTGCCTTGAGATCAATACATTCCTGATCTATTTTATTAAAATACTGGAATCCGCACTGACGCAAAAAACATAATCATCAAAAAACGAGGACACATGCTGATCTGCATCCTCGTTATTTTATTACCTGCTCAGTTATTATCTATTTAATCCTTGAACCGACCATTTAATGCTCCAACCATTTAATGCGCCGACCATCTGTTTTTTACGGCGTCATTCAGTTATTTACACCGACGATTCCTCTTTCTTTCCATGATCATAACGCTTTAGTCTGAAAGCATTAATCAGCTCTTCAATACCCTGAGCCCGCGGTAAAAGACTGATCGCATTGCCGCACCATGGCAACGAATCGTTTTCAAATAATGTATCAAGAATCGCTTTAGAGATTCCCCTGCCGAAACGAACATTTGCTGCCTCCTCATGCGCTTTGGCCGGCGGAAAATTCTCTTTTATAAGAATATCGAATACATCATCAAAATATGAAGGAACAACATCAAGTGAATAACCGAAATCTTCAAGTGAATAAACAATTCCCTCATCAGATTCAACACCTTTTATCTTCTTAACGTTCTCTATTCCTTTCCAGGTACTTCTTGTCAATCCATACATTTTTAAAACGCCTTTAAACGATGACGGTTGAACTTCCGTAGTCTGTTCCAGACTCAAAACATTCTTATAGTCTCCGATCAGATACTCTCTCATCTCATTTGCGTCAATGCTCGCATGCCATTCCGGATCTCTTTCAGGAAGCTTTGAATCACTGGAAATTATTATGTTTTCGCAGTTGAATTCCAATCCGTTCACACCTACGTTTTTCTGCAGATGCTGCATATCTCTGTGAGATTCTATGAATTCTTTAGCATCTGAAAACGCAGATTCCGGAACATTTATCGGAATCTGATGCGCAGAAATGGATGTTTCTCCTTCCACGCCCCAAAATTGTTCAGGAGCCAGATTATGACCGTCTTTTTCCATCTTTTTACCACATTCACAGTACTTTTCGGGAAGATCAAAACCATCCGAAACGTCATTGGAAAACTCAATTTTACCACAGTCTTTACAATAATAATGAGGACGTAAAGGATTCGCGGCAGTTACCCCGAGAACATAAAGTAATAAACAATTCGCGGCAGTTCCTCCTGTCTTGTAAGGAATATTCTTTTCCCGGAGATATTTAATCATTTCATATACAGCCCGGAATTCACCCTCCATATCATTGAGATCAAGCATTTTCAATTCATTATCGATTCTTCTCTTTATGTCCGGATTTTGCTTTTTATTAAACTTACTATTTAAAATGTTATACATAATGTCTGCCATCATGAACTCCTGAAATGATTCTTATACGAGCTGAAATCTCTAAATTACTATGATTTTCTGATTATAACATAATATTTCACTTATTTCTTTTATATCAGATAAACTAAGTCTTCTTAATTTATCTGAATTTTCTTTTTATTAAAAGCCTATAAATCGTTGATATTTAGCCACTTTTTTGTCAATACATTTTTTTCTTAATCTTTCTTATGAGTCTGCCGCTATTTTCAACAATCCTCGAGATCCGTGTTCAACGATCTCCGAGATCCGTGACATGTCCGCTTAACTCCGTGACAATTCCAGCGAATCCTGATCCCCTGCGAATCCTGATCAATGATTTGCATTTATCAACTAAAAAACCGCTGAAGTCAGTAAACTCCAACGGTATAATGCGCGATAAGGGACTCGAACCCCTACGGTCTCCCACTAGAACCTAAATCTAGCGCGTCTGCCAGTTCCGCCAATCGCGCAAATATTTTGTTGACAAAAATAAAAAAATGGTGACTCCATCGAGAATCGAACTCGAGTTACCGCCGTGAAAGGGCGGTGTCTTAACCTCTTGACCATGGAGCCACACTAATATTTGATTAAATGAACCGGCGACGTCCTACTTTCCCGGGCAGTCTCCCACCAAGTATCATCGGCGCTTGAGAGCTTAACTTCTGTGTTCGGGATG
>ONJN01000053.1 GCA_900318155.1 uncultured Eubacteriales bacterium | reverse complement strand
GCCGGTTTTGCGGCTGTTACAGGTTCTGGCTCCGCGTCGTTGGTGTTATCGGTATCAGGTGCGGTCGCTGTGACGTCTGCCTCCCCGCCGCCGGTTTCTATGGCGTCGGAATTTGTCTCTGCATCGGCCGCGTCGGGCGCTTCCGCAGCTGTGATTTGACCGGGCTCCGCCGCTGTAATTTCTCCGGATTCCGCTGTGAGCTCTCCGGGCTCCGCGGATGTTTTGAGCTTTTCGGGCTCCGCAACCGTGATCATTCCGGCCTCTTCAACTGTGATCCGCGCGGCTTCCAGTTTTTCTTTATTCTCTTTTCTTTTTCCTGTAAACAGATCTTTGAGTCTGGCAAAGAAGCCTTTGTTGGCTTCTGTCCATGCTTCATAAAGAGCCACGTTAAGTTCAGCGATGTGCGTTGTTGTTTCGGCTTCCAGCCGGGCCTGATCCCGGGCGGCTTCTTCAAGATCCGCTGTGAGATCTTTGACCTTGTCTTCCACGCCCACCAGATATTCGTCTTTGGCTTCATGAAGCGTTGTGGTGCTGAATTTGCAGCGGCATTTAGGACAGCGCGGGCTGGCCATGCTTTCAAGTTCGTCGGGAGCCATAATCAGATCACAGCGGATGCACCGATAGGCGTAAGGCTGTTCAGCGTTGTCCGGATCATTAAAAAAGACAACTTTTTCGGCCTTTTCCAGAGCCTCGATATCGGCTTCTTCCAGCATGTCCATGATCTCTTCAAGTGGCATGTCCCATTCTCGGACCAGATCAAAGACCTCTGCGTTGTTCAGTCCGCGGTTCTGGTATTCATCGACAATCTCCATCGGGATGTCTTCATAAAAGGTCTGAACAAAATCGCCGGTTACTGTAAATTTCCGTTTGGAATCGAACCGGTACATGGGAAGATCGTAAATCCGGTAGGATTCCCAGTCGCCTTCGGTTTCCAGCCACTCCGGTTTTACAGAGACGGTGAACAGGTGCTGTGTCTGCTGCGCGTTGTATGTCAGGCGGTTATAGAGACTGAGCGCCGCTTTATTGGCGGCTTCCAGCGAGTCATAGACGCCTTTGACGATATCTTCGCCGTCCTCCTTCTCTTTACATAAAAAAAGATATTTCTCTTCATTTGCCATTATTAAATCCTCCACGTTTCTCACATGTTTTACACATTATAATATAACATAAATTGAAATAAAGGTAAAAAGAAATAAATGTGTCCGCCGTTATTGACAGAAACATTCCAAATGCTGTTTAATAGTTGTATCAGGATGAAGAAAAACATTCATGCGCAGTAATCTTTTCCCGGAGTGGTTTTCTGCAGGAGCATTGTATCAGGAAACAAGGGGTAAGTGTCCTGGAAGGCTAAATTGCTCTTTTTATTGTAAAAAGGCAAAAACCTCTTGAACTACTATGGTTTAGAATTTAAATGTAGCGAAAGGCGTGACACTGCCTGAAAGAAAGGGGATGAACAATGATGAAATACAGAAAGAGAAGAGTATTGAACTTTATATTGTCACTGGCTCTGGTATTGTCATTGACCATGCTGTTCAGTCTGCTCTGTGGGGCCGCGTGGGCGACGGAGTCCGGCAGCTGCGGGGAAAACCTGAACTGGACGCTGAATGACGCGGGAACTTTGCACATCAGTGGGACGGGATCAATGACTGACTTTAACCAAGATCCGCCCTGGACCGATTACAGAATTCGCATCAAGGCAGTGACCATTGATTCCGGTGTCACCAGTATCGGCACATACGCGTTTTTCCAATGTAATAATCTTACTAAGATCACACTCCCGAACACCCTGGATACGATCGGCAAAGGGGCATTTTACTTTTGTGGGAAGCTCGCCGACATCACGATTCCGGATAACTTAACCGCGATCGAAGACAGTACCTTTGCGGGATGCGGCAGTCTCAGCAGCGTCACGATCCCGGACAACGTGTCATCAATAGGCACGTCCGCGTTTGCCTGTTGTGACAATCTCACGGATATCACGATCCCGGACAAAGTGACCACGATCGGCGACAGAGCATTTGAGTACTGTTTCAGCCTTAAAACAATTGCGCTTCCTGACGGCCTGAAAACGATCAGGTACCGTACATTTTACGGATGCAGCGGTCTCACCGGCGTGACCATCCCGAGCAGCGTGAAAACGATAAAAAATACTGCATTTACAAACTGTGACAGTCTCAAATCAGTAACCATCCCGAAAAACGTTTCCACGATCGAGGCATTCGCGTTCGGATATATCGTCACAGGCGAAAATGAGAACGAGGATTTAGTAAAGATTCCCGGTTTCGTTATAAAAGGATATCTGGATACAGCGGCCGAGGATTATGCCGTAAAAAACAGATTCAAATTTTCGTCATTAACACCGGCTGAAATCATTAAGAAAGCAAAGATTACTTTGTCTAAGAAAGCGTTCACTTATAACGGAAAAGTCCGCAAACCGGCCGTCAAAAAGGTTACGCTTGGAAGCAAAACGCTGAAGTCCGGAACGGATTATACTGTAAAGATTCTGAACAGTAAAGGCAAAACCGTTGCTTCACCAAAATCTGCCGGAACCTACACCGTCAGGATTACCGGAAAACGACACTATACCGGAACCGCGAAAACGACTTATAAAATCAACAAAGCCGCCAATAAGCTGAAAGTTAAAGGGAAAACGGCAAAGGTTTCGTATAAGAAACTTAAGAAAAAGGCGCAGACGCGGAAGGTTTCCAGGGTAATCACCTTCACCAATAAAGGACAGGGAACAAAGACGTACACCAAAAAATCCGGCAGTAAAAAGATTACCATCAACAAGAAGACCGGAAAAGTGACCGTTAAAAAAGGACTGAAAAAAGGTACCTACAAGGTTAGAGTCAAAGTCAGGGCGGCGGGAAATACCAATTATAAAGCGCTGACCCGGAAAGTAACATTTAAAATCAAAGTAAACTGAAATCAGGCATCGGTAACCTGAAGAACAGAGGGGCCGGCACATTTATTCAAATGCGCCGGCCCCATTTGATTTGTCAGTCAGAAAGAATACAGTGAATGGGATAATGAGCGTTTCAGGAACCTGTACAGACCCGTTATCGCAAAAGTTTTCTTAAAAGCTTTTTGATTTTTCCCGGAATATATAGTACTGCATGTCCGAATCTGTAAGAATCTGAAGCGTAAACATCTGCGATTTTTTGCCGGGCTGTCTTTATCTCTTCCAGAAGGGCTTTGTTCTTTATATTGAGTTCCTTATTCTTGTCAGTTAAGTCTCGGTTATCATTATGAAGAATTCTGTTTTCTTCTTCATAATCAATGTTCTTCTTTTCAGCCTTTGCGAGAGATTTTCCGGCATCGGCAAGGGCCTTTCTTTCCTGGGCTAATTCCTGTCTTCGGGTACCGATAATACGCAGATGTGTTTTATACTTGGATAACAGAAAATCGTCTATTGAATAATCCCGCCATTTCATATAGTTGTTGAGGGCAGGCGTTTCCGGATTATATGCGTAGGGACCGTTTTCATGAAGAATTGTTTCTTTCCCGTTTATTATATCCCAGTATTCTGAAATACGCCTGTAATCACTGAAACTGCGGAGAGTATAATATAGAACAACCGCTGTCTTGTTGAGAAACGCGATTCGTTTAACATCATCTGTAAATATGCCTCTTCTGGATAATTCTTCGTATGTGTTTCTGTAAGACTCCACAGGATCTTTTATATTCTTATCGACAGAATCTAAAAGACTGCCTTTGCGGTTTATGCGGTGGTAAATCAGTTTTTCAGGAACTGCTGTAATTCTCTTTGACAGAGCAAGTGAAAGAGCGGACCACATAGTATCCTCAAAGATTTCGCGCAGCTCAAAACGGATATCGTTGTCTGTAAGCAGTGTTCTTCTGACCAGTTTAACCCAGCAGGCAACGGATGCGATATCAAACAAATAATATCCGAGTCCGGCAGTTTCTATGATGTTTCCCAGTGATTCTGCTTTGCCGTGGTTAAAATAGTAATGAAGCAGAAACTCTCCTGTTTCACAGTCAAAATCCTGTGCATCAAATATGCACATATCTGCGTTATACTGTCTGGCCTGGTTATACATTTTTTCAAGCGCATGCAAAGAAAGATAATCATCCGGATCAAGGAAGAGTATATACTCGCCCGCAGCTGTTTCAAGCCCTCTGTTTCTGGCATAGGCTACGCCCCGGTTGTTTTGGTGAATAACGGTTATCCGGGAATCCCGCCGCGCGTACTCATCCAGAATTCTGCCTGATCCGTCACCGGAACCGTCATCAATGCAGATGACCTCAAAATCAGTAAATGTCTGATGAATAACACTATCCATGCATTGTTCTAAATATGATTCAACATTGTATACCGGGATAATGACGGATACTTTCATAAATGATACAACTCCAATCAGCAATCTATCATACCAGTTTAGCATTTACACTATTTTAACTGAAGAAATGCGTTTCCGCCAGCGTTTTGTCTTATGAATGACCGGATTGACTGAAATGACAATGTTTGATAAAATATACTAATAGTTTTTGTATATGATTATTTAAGATATATCGATCGTTAAATCAAGGAGATTCAAAATGAAAAAGAGATTATATGCGGTGGGACCCGTTGAAATGTATGAAGAAACTTTTCCGATCGGCGGAAGCCAGGTTCCGTATTTCCGGAATCAGGAATTCTC
>ONJN01000254.1 GCA_900318155.1 uncultured Eubacteriales bacterium | reverse complement strand
CATCTGGTTTTTCATTTAATCCCCTCCCGGCAAATCATTCAAACATGGCGCAATAATTGGTCGCCCAATTATTGATTCGAAAAATGAAGTGGTATTTCCACTTTAGAAAATTGGTTGACCATTTTGCTCCATTATACTGATTCTTTTCCAGTTTGTCAAGAAAAAAATTTGCGCCGGATTATCCGGCGCAGGCTTATGTATCGTAATGTTCAGACAGGTATTGAAAATGGCTGTCCAGGGCCGCTTTGGCTTGCCCGAGATCTCCAGCCAGTACCGCATTGACCAGGTCGCGGTGGACGTTATGAAACACATCGAACGTTTCCTCTCCCTGATCCCGGATACTTTTTCGTACGTTCCGAATGGACCGCTCAATCAGCCGGTTCAGTGCATGGAAATTTGCAATGACCATGCGGTTTCCTGACATCTGAACCAGATGCTGATGCAGCATCCTGTCGCTCTCGATCCTCTTCTCCTCTGTTTCCCCGTTCACCAGGCCGTCAAGGCAGTGTTCAAGGTACTCCCGGTCATTCTCACCTGCGTTCCCTGTGGCAAGCGTAATTGCCTGACGCTCAATCGCATAACGGAATTCCCGAATCTGTTCGTCATTCAGATCATCCAGCGCGTACATCATCGTCAGGACACTCTCCAGCGTCCGGTCGAAGTGATACGCAATGTAGTTTCCGCTTCCCTGTCGGCATTCGATGATTCCGCTGATTTCAAGCAGATGGATCCCTTCCCGGACCGCAGTCCTGCTGACACCCAGCATCTGTGCCAGATCACGCTCCGTCGGAAGTCGACTGCCGGTTTTTACCCGACCGGCCATGATCATGGTTTCAACGTATTCGATTACTTTATCAGACGGCCTGCCGGGTTGTTCATTCATCTCTGGCACCTGCTCTCAAAGTAGTCTATGGGACTATAGTAACATATCACGCAGGTGTAATCAACCTTAAAAAGTGCTTAGATCCTGCTAATTTCCTGCCAAACAGGAATGATCTGATATTATTCGATTCCTGCGGCGCATGTTCTCGTTGACAGCGTCCGCGATCGGTTTTGCGAATATACCGGACGATACTCTTCAGGAGCACTATTCGAAATGCGCGAGCGTCGAACATGCTGCTGAAAGAGTATTACGAGACCTACAAAGAAGGCCGGAGCTGAACGCCAGGTGAGAAAACACAATCCCCCCGATCATAAATAGCAAGGACTGCTTCACCGATGTCGATGACGCAGTCCTTACTTTTTAGAATCTGTTTGCTTTCAGACTTATGCAAGAAATGATGAGAACATGCCAAAAAAGTAAGCGCAGGAGCCGGAACTGCCTCACCAATAGCCTTGATTTCTTTTTTCTGTCAATATATAATGCTTTATGCTACTATATGTCTTATTTCATGCGGGATAAGGAGGAACTCATGAAGCATACTGTTGTCGCACTTTCCCTTTTGATCCTGATATTGGTCTTTCCCGTGGCAGCCGCTTCTGCGGAACCGGGGCCGTCAGCCTTTGAGGTTCTGCCGGTGTCTGAACCGAACCCCGAGAGTGATTTTGGTGTTGATATCAATGTCAATATGGACACCATTGATGATTATCTGGGGCTCTCCGATGCGGTCTATCGCGATATGCGCATGCCGGTCGACCCCTTTGATTATGATGCCATCGGCGGCAGCAGCATCGCTTCCGCGACCATCGAAGGCTTTGCCATGGTTCCCTATCCAAAGCTTGCCCCCTGCTTAAATATGCCCGAAGTTCTTGGAGAAGGCTACACAGGCCCGACGCTGTTCTCCCTGGGCGAAGATGGTTCTTATCAGGCAAACTATGCTGAATCCATGACGATTTTGGAACGAATCTTCCCGAAGGATCGCGCGATTCTGCTGATGTGCGGCGCCGGCGGTTACGCCGGTATGACGAAGAACCTGCTGGTGGGGCTGGGTTGGAACGAGGACCTGATCATCAATGTAGGCGGATACTGGAACTACCGCGGCAGCCATTCTGTTTCCATCCTCTCTGAGGATTCCGGAGACGGATTATACGGCTTCAGCGGTATGGATTATTACGACATCGATTTCACCCATCTCTCTCCCGCGCAATGAGTCTTGTCTCTATCAGGGCAGTCTGCATCATCGTTTTGCTGGCTGCTGTCCTGTTCCGTCTGCCGTACAACTGCAGGTCCTTTTTGATTTTTGCCTCCGGTCTGTTTTTTCTGGCAGACTCGCCGGATCTTCTGGTTCTGCATGCCGCACACACCGTTCTGACACTGACCCTGGCTTTTCTGATGTGCAGATTTGCGAAGGCGCGAAAGTCCCTTCTGCTTTTCGGAATTCTTGCACACTGCCTGGCCCTCATCTGGCTGCACGGCAGAGGAGGTTTCTCGTTTGCAGCCCTGATCCATATCGGCTTTCTTCTAGATATCGGCCGAAGTGGAACGCCGGGCAATATCATGGATTCTGCCGCTGCACTGACCTTTTTCCCCTGTCTTCAGGAAGGGCCCATCATCGACGCTCTTTCCGTCAGAGAACAGCTTCCGCAATCTGCCACACCTTCCTGGGTGAGGTGCAGCCGCGCAGTTTATCGCATTGTGGCAGGCCTGGTTAAAAAGCTGGTGATCGCCGACCGGTTTGTCTCCTTTGTGGACGCTGCTTACTCTTCACCTCTCTGCTTCAGCACCGGTGTTCTGTGGCTGGCAATGCTGGCCTATTCCGTTCAGATTTATATGGATTTTTCCGGCTGTATGGATATTGTGCTCGGCGCCTCCGCACTGATCGGTATTGACCTTCCCGAGAACTTCCGTCGGCCTTACCTGGCAGACAGTTTTTCCGAGTATTGGCGCCGCTGGCATATCACAATGGGCGCCTGGTTTAAACGTAGGTTTTTTTACCCGCTTGTGACGAGCATCCCGATG
>ONJN01000149.1 GCA_900318155.1 uncultured Eubacteriales bacterium | reverse complement strand
AGGAGTTTCCTGACGCCAATATTGTGCCGGTGCCAAGTGTTGAAACTTACAGCGCTGTAAAGACGATACGACGGTATATACGCAAAAATGATCTGATAACAATCCTGGGCGGCGGCAATATGGATGATACCTATATTTCACTGGAAAACGCCAGATTATACATAATCAGATCATTTAAGCACAATCGTATTATCAGTTTTCCGCAGACATATGCTTTTTCAAATACTAAAAAAGGGAGAAGAAGAGAGAAAACCAGCCAAAAAGTGTATGAAAGGAATCGGAATCTGACGATTTTTGTGCGTGAACAATTATCGTTTGAAAAAATCAAATCAGCGTTGCCGGGAACGGATATCAGATACTGCCCGGATACCGTATTGTCATTAAAGCTTCCGATCAGATCAGCCATCAGGGATAAAGTGCTGATTTGCTTAAGGAAAGATGCCGAACGAAGAACGAGAAGTGATTTTTCTGATAAGTTAATTGGTGAAGCTGAAAAACACTATCAAAGAATAATTGCTCGTGATACTGTGGATATTTCATTGGCAGAATGCCAAATGGATACGTATGAAAGAACACTCAATGAATTTTGGTCGATGATACAGGAATGCCAAGTAGTTATAACAGATCGCCTTCATTGTATGATTTTCTGTATTATTAACAGGACCCCGTGCATTGTGCTGGACAACTCAAATCATAAAATATCCGCAATATATGATGCCTGGCTAAAAAACATCCCCTTCATTACAATGGCTGATGATAATGATGCGGCTGCTGTTGTCGCAAAATCATTACAATTATCTGCCAAATCGTATACAGATTACGAATGTGATTTTTCGAAACATTTTGCCTCATTAATCGAATCTCTACATGAAGGCTAAATGCTGAACCGGAAGATAAAAGACTATGAACAATAATGATAATCGCTCCTGTAAGATGGTTGGACTGTCCGCAGATGAATTGAAACATGTTGAGCTTGGAGTGCTGCGGTACATTGATAAAGTCTGCAGTGATAATGGAATAAAATACTATCTTGCATACGGTACAGCTTTAGGTGCAGTTCGACATAAAGGTTTTATTCCCTGGGACGATGATATAGACATTGTTATGTTGAGGAGTGAATACGAACGATTTGAAAAAGCCATGTCAGAATGCAAAGGACACTATAAGCTGTTATCATTAGGCACTGATGATCATTACTCTATACCATATCCTAAAGTAATAGACAGCCGAACATTACTGGAAAGAACCGAGTATCGAAAATGTCCGCAGCTTGGAGCTTATGTAGATATTTTTATTATGGATTGGTATTCAAAACGAGATTTCGTTAATGCAGTTGATGAATACATCCTGAAAAAATTACGACAGTGTTGGGAAATATCGCAACTAAAGAACTGTGTCGGTAAGAAGGCTCTGAGTCGAATTATTGCTCATTTGATCAGTCTTTGTCCCCCCAGAGTTTATGCGAAAATAATGAATGATTATTCTAAACGGCATAATAACGCGGGTCATTCGAATGATGTGAATGTAAAGCATTTTGTTTTAAATCCAGTTCTTAAGTCTGATTATTCCATATATGGAAATGGTACAGACGAAGAATTCGAAGGATATCTCTTTCCTGTTCCGCTGGATAAAGAAACATATCTGACAAAAGCATATGGCAATTATATGGAATTGCCCCCTCTTGCTGAACGTGTTCCAAAACATCAGAATCATGTTTTTATGCGCTGCCAGCAGGATACAGGGCAATTGTCTGTTTGGTAAAAGCAAAAGGATTTTTTATTTGTTACAACAGGAATCAGGCGGTTTATGATAATCAAAGACTTTCAAATACATTCAGCCGGTGGCTGGACGACAGAAGAGGCAACGATAGCTTGCAACTCATATACTGGCAGAGTGTTCTTTTCCGTACCTCAGGAGTATGAGAATATAATATGCCGTACAAATGCTGATGCCTTTCTTGTGGCGTTCATACCAATTGCAGCATACATAAATGAGGATATCATTATTGAAGGACGGCCTGTTTCCGAACGTTTAAAAACGAATATCGAAACAATACTGCTGCCAGCTTTCAGACAAATGGGATGCGGCGGTAAATCCATTATGATTAAGTCTGAAACAACGGATGAATCTACAAGGGGAACAAAAGGAGCATCCGGAATATCCCTGGGCATAGATTGTTTTTATTCTTTGCTGAGTGAAAAAGGAATTCAGTATGTTATTTCACTGATAGACAGTCCGAAATGGGAAATGGCAGAAAATCGCTTGTGCTCGGATTTGTTCGTGAAAAAACGACATAAGATTGCTGGCGAACTTGATAAAACTTATATTCCGATTGCTTCAAATGTAAAATCTTTTTATCAGGAATTGGCTCATTTACATTTTGAACAAGTGCATACTTTTTGTCATTTGGCCTGCCCGATGATTCTATTGGATGGTATTCATGATTACTATTATTCCACAGGCTATTCCAATCAGGAAAACAGATTGGATTTTTCTGATACATCGCATTATGATTATCTGATCAGTGAAGTGATTAATTATCCAAGTTTCAGAATGCATACTTCAGGCGCTGAAAAGACACGTTTTCAAAAAACATCTTTTATCGCTGATAATCAACTGGCTAAAAAATACCTGGAGGTATGCTATTTCAGTAAAAAAAGAATGCAGGAAAAATATATCAATTGCACAAAGTGCAACAAATGCATCCGGACAGCCTGCACATTAGAAGTATTGGGTGAGCTGGATAAGTTTAGTATTGCTTTTGATACTGAACTGTATCAAAAGCAGCGTTCCAAACATTGGGGTCATATAAGGTACAGTGCTTATATAATCAAAGATGTGTTTGCCAAAGAGATCCTTCAGGAAGCCAAAGTGCGATCTTTTCATCTGCCGGCAGATTCATGGCTTTTTTTCTTTAGGGAAGGTATAGAAAACCAGATAAGAAAAATAAAACGCAAATTATATCACGGGAGCAGACATGAATTCACAGGGACGAATTGAGAATTCCGTAAAAAACTCATCACTTGGATTATTAGCTCAAGTGGTTCATATGGTTTCGAGCCTGATCATCAGGACTGTATTTATTTATTACTTAAATACAGAATACCTGGGAGTTAATGGGCTTTTTTCAAATATCCTTACAGTACTCTCGTTAGCTGAATTGGGATTTGGAAGTGCAATTACATATAATTTATATAAGCCGATATCCGAAAATGATAAGGTTCAAATTGCAAAACTCATGAATCTTTATCATGATGCATATAGGGTAATCGGATGCGTAGTTGCTTTTTTAGGTTTATGTCTTATTCCTTTTCTGGATTATATTATTCATGGACAATCCAACATTGAACAATTAACTTTGATTTATGGATTGTTTCTGCTTAACACAGTCCTTTCCTATTTTTTCTCTTATAAGCGTTCTATTTTCAATGCGGATCAGAGGCAACGCGTCCTGTCCATAATTAACATTATTTATCTGCTCATAAAAAGCCTTTTCCAAATCCTTGTTCTTGTCCGATTCAAGTCTTTTATTATTTATCTGTCAGTTCAGGTTCTTTGTACAGTTCTGGAGAATATAACTGCTTCTGTTTATGCAGACCGGTGTTATCCCTTTTTAAAACTGTATTCAACAGAAAAACTGTCAAAGCAAGAACAAAAGCATATTTTTAGAGATATCAGATCGATGTTAATCTATAAAATAGGCGGAGTTGCTCTAAACGGGACTGACAATATTATCATATCTGCATTTGATGGATTGATTAGCGTTGGGGTGTTATCGAACTATTCTATAATTGTTGGGGGAATCCAAGCACTTATCACAAAAATAACCGGGGGACTTACAGGCAGCATTGGCAATTATATAGCAAAAGAAAGCAAAGACAATTGCGAGAAGCTACTTCTCAAGGTCACTTTCCTGAATTACTTGTTATATGGCATGTGCTTTGTTGGGTGCATGGCCGTGATTAATCCATTTATTACGATTTGGGCCGGCGATAAATATGTATTAGGTTTCTGGACAGTTTTTGTTTTTTGCCTGAATATATACATAGAAGGGACGATGACACCGGTTTGGACATTCAGAACAACAATGGGCCTTTTTTCACATGGAAGATTTCTTCCGCTGGTGGCAGCCGGAATTAATATCATTGTGTCCATACTGCTGGCGAGACGCATGGGGCTTATTGGTGTATTGCTTGGCACAACTTTTTCGAGGTTTTTTGCAGGAATTTGGCCAGCACCTTATATTATCTATCATTACGGATTAATGAAAAAAGCAGGAAGCTATTATGGTAAGTGGTTTATCAACCTCTTTATTGTATGCCTGGATATATGGCTGATTTCATTTCTTTCTGACCATTTAGGATTGGAAGGTGTTGCAGCCATCATTATTTATGGCATATCAGCCATGCTGATTTTTATAGTCAGCACTATACTTGTATATATGAGATCGACAGAACTGAAATACACGACAACAATTCTTAGTCGCATTTTTCGATCGATTCGCAAACGAAGTGCACATGCCTCATAATTATTCGTAAGAACAGTGAGTGCAAAAAAATATAAAACAGGACATAATAACATCACAGATACTCCCAGGGGCTCAGTGTTGAAAAGGCGCATTGATAAGATTCAGAAACAGGAATAAACGACAGTATAACAGGGGAGGAAAGCAGACGTGATCCCAAGGACAATCCATTACTGCTGGTTCGGCGGGAACCCTTTACCCAAAAGGGTGAAACGCTGCATGGAAAGCTGGAAAAAGTATTGTCCTGATTATGAAATCATACGCTGGGATGAACAGAATTTTGACGTAAACTACAACCGTTATACAAAAGAAGCATATGACGCCGGGAAATGGGCATTTGTCAGCGATGTCGCCAGGATGTATATTATCTATCATCACGGCGGTATCTACCTGGACACTGATGTGGAACTGATCGGGTCTCTGGACCCTTTCCTGTCAGACAAGGCGTTTATGGGCGTTGAATATAACGGACTGGTGGCAACCGGCCTGGGATTCGGCGCGGAAAAAAACCTGCAGGTGATCCGGGAAATGCTGGATGAATACAGCAGTCTCCCTTTTGATGAATCTGATCCTGTCAGCTGTCCGAAACTGACAACAGAATTCCTGGCCCGATACGGGTATTCAAGCGGAAAACAGATTCAGACAGTCAGGGACATTGTGATTTATCCGACCGAATACTTTGCACCGATGAATTGGGTAACCGGTACTCTCCATGTTACTTGCAACACTGTTTCAATCCATTATTATCTTGCGTCATGGGCAACGAAGAACTGGAGACAAAAAAAGAAACTACGGAAGATATGCTGTTATGTCCTGGGAGAAAAAATAGGAATGCGTTTTTATGAACGCTGCGCGGGCCTGTACAAAAGGAATCCTGCACAGACAGAAACGGTAAAGGAAAAGGATCAATGATCAGTATTATCGTCGCAATCTATAACGGCGAGCGATTCCTGAGAGAATGCCTGGAAAGCCTTCGGAACCAGACGCTCAATGAACTGCGATTCATCCTGGTGGATGACGGTTCCACCGACAGCAGCGGTCGGATTTGTGAGGAATACGCTGGTTTTGATCCTCGTTTTTCAGTTGTGCACACAGAAAACAGAGGGCTGTGCAAAGCGAGGGAAACCGGCATTGGAATCGCAGCAGAACAAGGGGCCAGGTATATCGGGTTTGCAGACTGCGATGACTGGCTGGAACCGGATATGTATCGGGAGCTCCTCTTATCTGCGGAAGAAACCGGCGCAGACGTTACTGAATGCGGGTTTTATCGCGAGTATTCAGGGGAAAGGGAAACATGGATTCCCACATTCTCCTGCGCCGACAAAGGGAAAGCTTTGTCTGATTTGCTTGGGGCAGCGCCTCATGACTTTGTATGGAATAAACTCTGGAAAGCGGAGTTGCTGAACGGATTTGTTACTCCAATTGACGGCGCCTATGCGGATGATATGTCGTTAACCTGGAGAGTCTACACCAGGGTACAGTCCGTTGCGGGGATTGCGAAACCACTTTATCACTACAGGCAGGTGGAGACCAGTATTGCACATGTTCATAATATGAACCTTGTGAACAAATGGAAGGTTGTCCTGGACCGGTACCTGTGCCTGGATAACGATGTAAAGCCTTTTCTGACTGCTGATCAATGGAAACAGGTCGGGGAGACTCAACTGAGGTACTGTGTATTTACCGCAGGAAAAAACTGGCTGTACTGGCTGGAATATCCGAAGGACCAGCAGGAAAAGTATCACGGGGACCTGCTGGAGATGTCACGGTTTGTAAGGGAAAAAGTACCGCCTTTAGGGAAAAAAGAATGGGAACTTCCCCTAAGACTCTGTACTTTCCTGATCCGGTATCCCGGCAGGCTTTCCCTTTTACTGGCCCGCTGGTTAAACGTCCTGACAGCGGGACGCCAAAAAGCCATGTATTGAGAAAACGAAAGAAGCATATCAGATGAAACAAATTCAGCCTGCCGGAAGCCCAAAGGTATCTGTGATCATGGGTGTCCACAACTGTGAAAAGACCCTGCGGGAGGCAGTGGATTCCATTTGCCGGCAAACCTATCCCAACTGGGAACTGATTCT
>ONJN01000065.1 GCA_900318155.1 uncultured Eubacteriales bacterium | reverse complement strand
GATCTTTCAGAAGCTTATCGCATCACACAGGAATACCAGGGCAAGTCGGTGCTTGAACCAGATGAAGAGTTCATGCTCATCGAAGCATTTTCTCTTATCATTCACACATACAAGGATTCCGAGGATGTGCCTGACGGCTATATAGCCATGTTCAATCTCGCCTCACATTACAAACGCAGAGGCGAATATGATCTCGCACTGAAATACTTTGTCATGTGTTCTGACCATGGCGGCGAACTGGTAGCTGATATGGAAATCGGGGATATTTACTATCACGGTCTGGCAGGTGCCCCGGATTACGAAAAAGCATTCAAATACTACTCCTCATCGGCAAATTACGATTTTCCGAAGGCAAAACTCATGCTTGCCGAGATGTATGAAAAAGGACAGTTCGTCAGGCAGGATCATGAGCGTTATCGGGAACTTATATTGGCAGTTTACGATCAGATCCAGGATAGTCCGGTTCCACACTATAAGGGTCATGTATTTGCCAAAGTCGCGGAAATCTACCTTGAGGACGAACTCCCGGAGGCTGCTTTTCAACTGCTTTTAGATGCGCATTATGAATTAACCAAACAATTATTAAGGTATACCGAAAATTCTGACCTTGACCTCATGAAGAGAATCATTGAACGGATATATGAATTGTCCGGGGTAGATGTCTCTGGAATGAAGAATCTCCATCTATACGATCTCTACCAGATACTAAAGCAGCCTGCGAGCGTTGAATTCAGAAGTCAATCCGGAACGCACCGCGTTTCTTCATTTTCAGAATCAGGCGAAATTACCATTGAATTTGATGGAAAATGGTTCAGAAATATCGACGAATTTTTTTACAATGCAGCAATCGACGGCAAACGCCTTCCTGCACTATGCCTCGATCTCTCGGATTTCAGGATTCTATGATTCTGTGCCATGCGGGATTACTTTAAAACTCCTTTAATAATCCCTTAATAATCCACCAGAGCAATCCCGATTTTGATTTTGTGGAACGAGCCGCGCACCTGAATATCATTGACTCTGCCGATAAGGAGCTTGCCGGCGTCCATCAGGCGGGAAAAGACAAGATTATCCTTCTCCGGGATGTATCCCAGTTTCCGGCCGTCCTGGTTCAGAACGAGAATTGCTTTGTCGTCAAATTTATTCTCCTCTCGTCGGAGACTGACTTTGTCCCCTTCCGCTACTGCATCCAGGACACTTTTATCTTCCAGATGCGTTGTTCCGGCGATGAATGTATCAAACAGATGGATTTCATTAACCAGCGGTTTGATGATATCTGTGATCGACTTATCTTCAATGGCCTGTATCAGGTCATTTTTATCTATTGTTGTTAAATCGTTGCTCATGACAGTTTCCTTTCGATTTTAAACATTCCCAGAACTTCATCCAGCTGCGTGGAGTATATCTCATAGTCAGCGATCTCGTCCAGGTATTCCTGCTTCCTGCGCTTTGTCGCGGTATCATCCTTCAAAAGCCATTTATAAAGGTATGGATTGGTGTCGAGGATATTTTTGATTTCGGCTTCAACTTCGATGATTTTATCTTCCAGATCTTCGATCTCGATATCGACTTCTTCCACACCTTTTTTCTGAAGGTATGACGTTACCAGCAGCTGCAGTTCTTCCAGATCCTTCAGCTGATTGTATGTATAGGCGATTACGATCCGCTGCCAGTAATCTTTGATGATATCATCATCCGCGAGCTCCGGATGCATATCCGGATGGATCATTCTGACCAGCTTGTAATAGATTTTCCTGATCTTTTCATAGTCGCTCGCAGAAATCTGTTCGCTGTTTCTGACTGCTTTGACATCATCGATCATCGACTCCAGTTCCTGCTGGTATTCAGCCATTTCCCGCGCGATATAATCATCCAGACGAGCCGCATTGACCTCCTTTCCCATGTTGACCTGTCTCTGGCAGTAGGCGATCATTTTTTTCTTCCGAATGCATTCGATTTTCTTTTCAAACGACTTTGTGATCAGGTCCCCGAAAACCCTGATGTACTCCATCTGATACTGGTGCGCTTCTTTACGCAGGTTATCACGACGCAGGAGGCACTCTTCGTATTTTGAATACGACGTATTTTTTACTCTTATGATATCCATTTTTACACCACCTTAAATGCATGCAGACGCGCATACCGCGTCGGAATCCGCTCGTTATTAATAACGGCTTTCGCGAAGAAAATATACTCACCGATCAGCGAATCGGCTGATCGCAGCCGAAAGATTCCCTTCAATGATGAGGCTCAGATCGCGGATCATTTCTTCAGGGTCTTCCTTCATCCCGTTTATAATCCAGTCGATGATGACACCGACAAAGGCATGCCGGTAAAAGGCGGCAATGAACTCCCGGTCTTTCTCCTTCAGAGACATCCCCTGGGACAATTCATTCAGGATGTTGAGAAAGAAAGCATCCGTCAGACGGTTGATGTAGGTCTCCAGATGCTCGCGGGTGGAAGGGTGCAGCAATCCGCCGATGTATTTGCGGTTCTCTATAACAAGATCGAACAGATCCCGCAGCGCCTGCTGCCAGGTGTCGGCAGTAATCCTCCCCGCCAGTGCCGATTCAGTCTCCCTGGTAAGCGACCATTCCGCCAGATCGTAAATATCCTGAAAATGATAATAGAATGTCATACGTGACAAACCGCATGCATCGGTAAGTTCCGTGATGGTTATCTTCTCCAGCGGTTTAACGGCCAACGCTTCCTTAAAGGCGTTCGCCAGCGCCATCTTTGTCAGATCGGACATATTCTCTCCTTTATCAGAACGTCAATACTTTACATACACCGTCTGCAGTCGATTCGCGAACGATGTTCCCCGTTCGTTCCCGGAAACACGCAGCAGAATCCGGGATAAATATCTCTAATCAATTTATATCACATGATAAAAAATTAATCAATTGATAAAAATTGATTAGTGTTTAAAATGCGTCAAAGGGGTACACTATTGTTTATAAAAGGAATATAATACAGAATTATTCACCGAAAGAAGATTATAACGGTCATTTTTTTGGAGAATGCAATGTGACATAAAGACAAACAGACTTTGCTAGAGGAGTTAAAAAATGGTCAAAGGAAAAAATGTGAAGACGATACAGAAGATCGCGCTGATTATCGGAGTACTGATCATCCCGCTGATGTATTCGTTTTTTTATCTCAAAGCTTTCTGGGATCCGTACCAGAGACTGAACAAGGTACCGGTGGCGGTGGTGAACGAGGACGAGGGCGCCGTTATAAACGGCGAAGAGCGTAATCTGGGCCGCGAAATTGAAAACGATCTCAGAGAGGATAAAACTCTGGATTTTAAATTCACCGACGAACAGACGGCAAAGAAGGGCGTCAAAGGAAATAAATACTACGCCTCAATAACGATACCGGATGATTTTTCTGCCTGCGCGGCGACGGCCGGCGAAGACACAGAAAAGCTCCATGGGACCATCTTATATCAGGCAAACCAGAAAAGGAATTATCTGGCGTCGCAGATTCTGGAAAACGCGATGCCGACTTTGAAGGAAAAAATCAATTCCGAGATCGACAAACAGCTGGTAGGCACTCTGGCAGATACTGTAAAGGAAGTGCCTGATCAGCTGGACGAGCTGAGCGACGGTCTGACGCAGCTGGATGACGGCGCGGGAAAACTGCAGAACGGAACATCGCAGCTGGCAGCCGGAGCGGGAGCTTTGTCAAATGGTATTTCAACACTGAACGGCAAGGTGCCGGCGCTGGAAAAAGGTGCCGGCGCCCTGAACAGCGGGGCCGGCCAGCTGGCTGCCGGAATGAAAAAACTGACTAAAAACAACAAAGCGCTGAATAACGGTGCCGGTCAGCTTGCAGACGGCGCAGACAGCCTGAATACCGGGCTTTTCGCTTACACAGAAGGTGTCGCGCAGGCGGGCGGCGGCGCGTCACAGCTGAAATCCGGCATCAAAGCTTATACGGACGGCGTGTCAAAAGCAAACACCGGAGCCGGCACTCTGAAAAACGGTATCAAATCCTACACAAACGGCGTGTCGAAGGCCGATAAAGGAGCCTCCGCGCTGGAAAGCGGTATCAAAACCTACACAGACGGCGTGTCGAAGGCGGACAAAGGGGCATCCACTCTGGAAAGCGGCCTGAAGGATTACACGGCCGGTGTGGACAAAGCAGCAGAAGGAGCTGAGCAGATAAGCAGCGGTCTTTCACAGGTCGCGGACGGCCTTGATGAAATGGACTCAAAGGTCAGTGATGCCGGCTCCAACCTTGGAAAACTGTCTTCGGGCGCCAAAGATCTCTCAGGCGGCATTGGCGATTTCCAGACCGCGTACAATCAGGCGTATCAGCTGCTTCAGGCAGGACAGACCGAACGGGCGATGATGATACTCGGCCAGCTAAAAGAAAAACTCCCGGCAATGAAAACCGGCGCCGACCAACTCAGCGGCGGCATCGATCAGTTCGCGTCCGGGATGCAGGATCTTTCCGGCGGCATATCCAGACTGCAGGGAGCCGTGGGAAAAAACGGAAAAATAACAAAAGGCGCCGGGAGTCTTAGTGAAGGGCTGTCTGTGCTCAAGTCAAAGAATGACGCTCTGAATTCCGGAGCCGGTCAGCTGAGCTCCGGTCTGAAAAAGCTGGGAACAGGAAGCAGCGCGCTGAACACGGGCGCGTCACAGCTCAGCACGGGACTTGATACACTGAACTCGAATAATAAGCAGCTGAACAACGGAGCTTCCGCGCTCAGCGGCGGCCTGGATACGCTTAAAGAAAATAACGATCAGCTGAACAGCGGGGCTTCCGCGCTCAGCGGCGGCCTGGGCACACTTACAAAAAACAATGATCAGCTGACCGGCGGCGCCGCGTCACTCGCCGACGGCAGCGATCAGCTGAAGGACGGGATCGCCGCTTACACCAAAGGGGCAGGCAGCGCGCAGTCCGGCGCGTCACAGCTGTATGCCGGAACAGAAAAACTCACGGCCGCCCTTCCGGCACTGGCATCGGGCGTCGGCAGGCTGGATAATGGCGCGTCACAGCTGGCAGCCGGAGCGGGAGCGCTCGACTCGGGGGCATCTCAGTTGAAAGACGGCCTGGATCTGGCATCGAACGGCGTATCAACGGCTGTCGACAAAGCAAACTCTGAAGTCGGAAAGCTGGATGGTCTTTCGGACTATGCGGCAAAGCCGGTCGACACTAAGACAGAATACGTGCAGCCGGTGGCTAACTATGGTTCAGCCTTTGGGCCGTACTTCATGGGTCTGTCGCTGTGGGTCGGCAGTCTTCTGATTTTCTTCGGTCTGTACTTTGACTACAACCGCAGGATCAAAATGCTGACCAGAGAGTCTCAGCGTTACATCCTGCGTACGCTGGCCTTTGCTCTGATAAGTGTCGGACAGGGGATTTTGCTGGCCTTTGTCATTAAGTCGGTACTGCACATTGCCGTCAGCCATCCGCTGATGCTGTACGCGGGGAGCATACTGACGGCGCTGACATTCACAGCGATCATCCAGTTCTGCATTATCAATCTGGGCGACATCGGTAAATTCCTGGCGATGCTGCTGCTGATCCTGCAGCTGACATCCTGCGCCGGCACGTTCCCGATCGAGACACAGAACGCCTTCTTCCGAGGGATCAATCCGATCCTGCCTATGACGTATTCGACGCAGCTGTTTAAGGAAGCAATCAGCGGAACGATCGGAAGCAACTACTACCACAGCGCGATGATCATAGCGGCCTTTGCCGTCGGATTCCTGACGCTGACGATTGTATTCAGCACAATGACGAGAAAGGCCGATCCGCGCGGCGTTTCCGGTGAGGCCGGAGAGGCGGCGGCGTAAAGGCAGAAATATCGGCAGAAAATACAGAAGACGAGCTTTTCAGATGAGCTGGCTGGAGATTTACAGTTTTCGGAGACACAGTTTTCAGAGATTTAGTATATGGAAAAGGGAAAAGGCAGAATATACAACTTAATCGTATACTTTACATTTTATTCGATCATAGGATGGTGCTATGAGGTCTTTCTGGAAGTTGTAGTATATCACTGGGGTTTTACAAACCGGGGTGTCCTGTTCGGAACGTACACCCCGGTCTATGGATTCGGCGCGCTGGCGTTTATATTCTTTGTGTATCCGCTTATCAGCGGCAAAGATACTAAGCGCCGGCTGTTAAGACTGCCCGTTGTTTTTCTGCTCTGCATGCTAATTGCCACGGGCATTGAGCTCGCGGCATCGTATCTTCTGGAGCTCACAACAGGCAGTTGGCCATGGCAGACTTACGCGGATTACGCTGTTAATTTTCAGGCGAGGATCGCTTTGTCACCATCCATTAGGTTCGGGCTGGGAGGAGTATTCTTCTTATATGTACTGCAGCCGGTGTTTGAAGCGATATGCGGGAAACTCGGCACGCGGCGGGTGAAAATCCTGGCTTGTATTTTCCTTGCGGTGTTCGCAGCAGACTGTCTGTATACTTTTGTGCTGAAAGGCTGGTTTTAAAAAACAGGGATGACCCGGATACCGCATATCCATACCATTTCATTTTGCGCGTATCATGTAAAAAAGCCACCTGTTATGAAAGTGAAGCAGGCGGCTTTTGCATCAGTCTTATTTAGAAAGTCGTCCAGATACGTGCCTGCAACATCGTAACTCTTCGATGCTTTAAATACCTCTGACCATACTCTGTCGAGGTCACGTATGGCATCTCTCGAATACGCAAACTGATATTTCATCGTTTTTTAGCCTGGAAGTATGCCCGCACAGCATCTGATAATCATTCCCGGGATAATGGTCGCCGTTTCAGCGGTCCGGCCCGCACTAAGGATAATGCTTCCCGTTACTTTACGGTCACTTTTACCGATTTATACACTCCGTTCTGTGAGTAGGCCGTGATATAGCAACTGCCTTTCTTCTTACCCGTGATCACACCCTTTGCGGTCACGGTCGCGATCGCGGTTTTTGATGACGCGTAGCGCATCTTTACATGGGCTTTATAGCTGAGCTTCTTTGCAAGTTTTACGCCGACGCCCCGGACTGTCTTTGTCTTTCCGGTTTTAACGGTCAGCGCTGTCGCGCTTTTCCACTTTTTCCCGACTTTGACCTGCATTTTAACGGCTTTATGGTTGGTGACTTTGCCGCCCTTTGTCGCCGCGTGAATCATTTTGGATGTCGCCGCTGTCCTGTTTCCGATCACAGTGTTCTTCACAGCAACAACTACATATTTATAGTATGTGCCTTTCTTCAGCTTCTTGTGGGTGTAGGTTGTGCCTTTTACCGTCGCGAGTTTTTTAATCCGGTTGTTCTTGCCGCATTTATTGCCGTAGATCACGTAAGATGCCGCACCGGACACTTTCTGCCAGGTCAGTGTGTTGGAATTCTTTCCCTGTTTGGTCGACCTGAGTTTCAAAGGCGTGAATGCGGAGCCGGCCGGATCTTTGTCGGTCTTCTGCGCGAGGATGTTTTTCTCAGTATCTTTCGCGAAAGGAAGCTGTTTGGCGGCTTTTTCCTCTGCTTTTCTCTTCGCGAGGTTCTTTTCGGCGGCAGTCTTAAGCGTGTTTAATTTCTTAACCGCCTGATTCATCTGCGCCGTCGTAGTTTCCGGACTGGCAAAGAGCTGCTCCGCTTCATTGAGCGCCGTCTGCAGGGCACTCCTGTCAGCATCCAGGTACTGGCCGAGAACGCCTCTGACTTCCATGATCTTGTCGGTAAGCACTTCCGCTGCGGCTGCATCCCATGATCCAATCACGTATTTCTTTGTAACAGAACCCGTGTAATTATTGCTTCTGGCTGTGACAGAAACAAGATATTTGCCAGCTTCGGTGCCGCCTTCGTTGTTAAGGGTGTAATCGACGGCGTCAGCGAGTCTGACGGAACCGTACATGACGGTAACCTGCGGTTTCTGCAGTTCGCCATTATAAATGAGCGAGGAAGGCGTCAATTTAACCATATCCTCGGTAAGCTGCTTCGGGGTGATCCGAAACGATTTCGATACAGTTCCTGTGTAGCCGCCTTTGCCGTGGACGGTCATTTCGACTGTACCTGTATCTACGATATTGGTTCCGCCTGAATAGGTAGTGCTCTTGTAGGTGACATAATAATCCGTCCCGTTTACAAGAGTCTTGCCGCCGAGTTTCACAGTCGGGGACTGGGTGATAGAATCGCCGGTGTAGACTTTATTGGATACGCCGGAGATTGTCGCGCCGGAAATGTCCTTTTTGCTTCCCGGGCCGCTCATACCCACGTACACTTCGATAGAGGAGGCCGGAACGAAATCATCATAATCGATAAAAATGGCTTGTCGATTGTCGTCGAAGACCAGATCCTGCCGGCACATCTGAATCAGATATTTACCTTTGACGTCTGCGGTGAATGTCGTTTCCACCACTTCACTGGCACTATAATAT